>JBNMJF010000197.1:0-4247 GCA_050873665.1 Helicobacteraceae bacterium | reverse complement strand
GGATTCGTCAATGAAAATGTCAATGAAATCGCCTCCTTTGTTACGCTGAATCAAAATAGCAAGTTTTTGCCCTACATTCGGCATATTTTGACAACTTTTAAACTCGCACAATTAGAGATTAACCAAGAAATTGCGCGAGTTTATCGCGTCAAAGGCAAAAAAATCGCACAAAAGCAATACGAGCAAAAAATCGCGGATTTAGAGGGCATTGAATTTGAGCCTTCGCATATTCCGTGGTATGTGAAAATAATTAGCTGGTAGGGCTTGAATCTACCACGCCAAACCCAAAAACAAAGGACATAGATTTTGAAAAATATGAAATTTCCAACCATTTTGCCTATTTTAGTCGAGGATTCGGGCTTTGTGTTTCCATATACCATTAGCCCGATTTTTATAAACGATGAGCATAATCTATCCGCGCTAAATACCGCGATGGACGATAATGCCGTGATTTTTATCACCACCACAAAAGATAGTAGCGATTTTGAAAATCCCACGCAAAATGAATTTTACGATGTCGGCGTTGTGGGCAATATTATGCGTAAGCAGACCATTCCAAACGGCAAGACAAAGATTTTATTTCAGGGCATTTCTAGGGCGCGAATCTTAAAATACGACAGAGATTTCGATGATTCAAGCAAAGCGCAGGGCAAACCGCTTTTAGGAATGATTGATTTAATAATCCCCGATAATCCCGATGCCACCAAGCTAAATGCGACTATGGCGTTTTTAAATGAAAAAATCGATTTGATTGCCAAATTACTGCCATATTTTCCGCACGATTTGCTAAAGACGATTGAGGGATTCGAGCCAAATCGCGTGGTGGATACGCTTTTAAGCACGATTCGCTTTTCTAAAAATAAGATTTACAATGTCTATGCGAGTAACAACACTATTGAACGAATCATTTTGCTGATAAGCTACATTGATGAAGAGATTGAGAGCCTAAAACTGCAAAAAGAGATTAAGACAAAGGTAAATAACAAAGTCGAAAAAATCAACCGCGAATTTTATCTACGCGAACAGCTAAAGCAGATTCAAAAAGAATTAGGGCTTGATAATCAAAAAAACGAGGAAATAGAAGCCTATCAAAAAAAGCTCGAATCTATCAAGCCACACATTAACGAGGACGGCTACAAAGAGATTAAAAAGCAAATCGAGCGACTATCCAAAATGCATAGCGACAGCTCAGAGGCAAATATCGTGCAAAATTATGTCGAGTGGATGTTAGAAATCCCCTTTGGCAAACTCTCAAACAAAAAGCTATCCATCACAAATGTCGAAAAACAGCTCAATATCGACCATTTTTCGTTAGAAAAGCCCAGAGAGCGAATCGTAGAATTTTTCGCCGTAAAAGAGCTACTTTTATTGCGTGGCAAAAAGGACACAAACTCCAAAGGCACGATTTTATGCTTTTATGGACCGCCCGGCGTAGGCAAAACAAGCCTTGCAAACTCTATCGCCAAAGCCTTAAAACGCCCACTCGTGCGAATCGCACTGGGCGGATTAGAAGATGTCAATGAATTGCGCGGACACAGGCGGACATATTTAGGCGCAATGCCGGGGCGAATCGTGCAGGGCTTGATTGACGCCAAAGAGATGAATCCAGTCATCGTCCTAGATGAAATCGACAAAGTCGGGCGAAGCTATCGTGGCGACCCCACAAGTGTGCTTTTAGAGATTTTAGACCCCGAGCAAAATGTGGCGTTTAGAGATTATTACGCGAATTTTAATATTGACTTAAGCCAAGTGATTTTCATCGCTACGGCAAATGACATTACGCAGATTCCCGCGCCCTTGCGCGATAGAATGGAATTTATCCAGCTAAATAGCTACACTCCGCAAGAAAAGCTAGAAATCGCCAAAAAATACCTAATCCCCCAAGAGCTAAAAAAGCACGGCATTTTGGGCGCGGAATTTAGCATAAATACAAACGCGCTAAAAGAAGTCATCGAAAAACACACTAGAGAGGCAGGTGTGCGAAAACTGCGTGAGCAAATCGCCCAGATTATGCGAAAAAGCGCGAAAATCATCATAGAAAACAAAAAAGAAAAAATCTCCGTAACCACGCAGAATCTTAAAAATTTCCTACACAAAAGCATTTTTGAGATTGAGGAATCTACTGGCATTGACAAAATCGGCGTTGTCAATGGACTAGCTTGGACTAGCGTGGGTGGCGATGTGCTAAAAATCGAGGCGATAAAGATAGTCGGCAAGGGGGCTTTGGAGCTCACAGGCAATTTGGGCGATGTGATGAAAGAATCCGCCAAAATCGCGCTATCCACGGACAAAAACTACATTGACAAAAAATTCAAAACCAAAGAGCAGATTTACAACCGCTATGACATTCATATCCATGTGCCAGAGGGCGCAACGCCAAAGGACGGACCAAGCGCGGGAATCGCAATGGCGTGTGCGATTATGAGCGTATTTTTGGATAAAAAAGTCGATAGCAAAATGGCAATGACAGGCGAATTAACGCTAAGCGGAGAAGTTTTGCCCATCGGTGGGCTAAAAGAAAAGCTCATCGCCGCATTCAAGGCAAAAATGCAGCGCGTCCTAATACCAGAAAAAAATTTCAAGCGCGACTTAGATGAAATCCCCCAAGAAGTCAAAGACAATCTCAAAATTATCCCTGTGAGCCGTATCGAAGAGGTATTTAGCAAGGCACTCAAATAATGCCAAGTCTTTGTCTTATTTCGCTTGGTTGCACCAAAAATCTAGTCGATAGCGAGGTAATGCTAGGCGCACTTACGCACTATGAGCGCACAAATGAGCCACAAAATGCGGACATTATCATTGTAAATACTTGCGGATTCATCGCTAGTGCGAAAAAAGAGAGCATTGATAAGATTTTGGAAGTCGCGCTTGTCAAAAAAGATGACGCGATTTTGATTGTGAGTGGTTGCCTAAGTGAGCGGTATGCGGAAGAATTGCGCGATGAGATTAGCGAGATTGACATAATCACGGGCGTGGGCGACTATGATAGAATTGAATCAATGATTAAGCGCGTAAGAGATTCGCGCAAATCGCGTGAAAATTCGCACCAAAAATCGCCCAAATCCGCGAATCCACCGCAAATCCTAAAAAATAATCAAACATTTTTGATTGACAACGAGCGGCGTATCATCACAGGAAGCGCGATTCACGCCTATATCAAAATCAGCGAGGGTTGCAATCAGCAATGTAGCTTTTGCGCTATCCCGCATTTTAAGGGCAAATTGCATTCGCGCGGACTTGATAGTATTTTACGCGAGGTGGATTCGCTTATAGCGCAAGGATACAGCGATTTTAGCTTTATCGCGCAGGATTCAAGCTCGTATATGCGCGATTTAGGCAAAAAGGACGGCTTAGTGGAGCTAATAAGGCGCATTGAATCAAGCGGTGCGAAATCCGCGCGGATTTTGTATCTCTACCCTACCACCACAAGCGAATCGCTAATTAGCGCGATTGCGGATTCGCGCGTGTTTCAAAACTACTTTGATATGCCCCTGCAACACATTAGCGACAAAATGCTAAAGGTAATGAAGCGTGGCGCGGATAAGGCGCGACATATCGCACTTTTAAGGCAGATGCGAGATTGCAAGGATAGCTTTGTGCGCACGACTTTTTTGCTAGGACACCCGCAGGAAAGCGAGGGCGATTTTGATGAGCTGTGCGAGTTTGTAAGCGATTTTAGCTTTGATAGGGCAAATATTTTTGGCTTTTCGCGCGAGGAAAGCACGGCGGCTTTTAGTATGAGTGGCGAAGTGAGCGCGAAAACCACGCGTGAGCGGATAAAGAGGCTAAATGCCATTTTGGCAAAAGGGCAAAGAGATAGCCTAAAAAGCCTCGTGGGGCGCGAGATTGTAGCGATTATCGAGGGGCAAAGTTTGCAAAGTGATTTGCTTTTTAGTGCGCGGGATTTGCGCTGGGATAGGGAGATTGACGGGGAGATTCTAATAAACGACAGCGAGATTCCGCTAAATCGTGGCTATTACAAGGTGCAAATCACGGACTTTAAAGGCGGAATCTTGCTAGGCAAAGCGGTGGAAAGTTTGTGAAAATAAAGCAAGATTCGTCATTGCGAGTGAGTGCAACAAACGAAGCAATCCACAAAATCCACCTCCACTTAAATTTCACTTAAGAATCGCAGTTGTATAATTCGCGCGGAAATTTTACGCGCCTAGATTCACAAAGTCGCTTATTAAGACACTACGAATCCCAAAGCCTAGCAACACGCAAAATCCACACACAACGCAAAGGAT
>JBNMJF010000196.1:0-4261 GCA_050873665.1 Helicobacteraceae bacterium | reverse complement strand
GTGGGAGCGAAATTTTTTATGATGCCTTATAAAGCCACCAAATCACCCGAAGTTATCGGACACTATTGCTCAAATCCCGCCAATCAAGCTATCATCGGGCAATATAAATGTGCGAATTACCGCTATGGCTATGTCATCAAAGCGACATATAGATTTATGTTGCGCTATTTGATAGCATTTTAGGGAGTTAAGATGAATAAGATTCAAAGCATATTTTTTACAATCGCACTGCTTTTAAGTAGCTCCCTTTTTGCCAAAGAACCAGAAAATATCATAATCGGCGCAGGTGTAGGCGCAGGACAAATCAATCTATCGGTGGAACACGCGCAAATTATGCGCCACCCGATACTTGGCGGTCCTATGACAGCTACTCCTAACCAGCCTTTGTGGGCTGCTAGATATGATAGCAACGAATCATCGTGGGCTACGGCGTGGGAATTTTTGGTAGGATATAAGCACTTTATCAATGACTTTGTGGGATTGCGATATTACGCAAATGTAGGGATTCAACACTATAAATCCGTAGATAACAACGGCAAAAAGACGCAACCCATAGGCTTAATCGACTATACGCTAAATGCGGATTTATTGCTTGACTTTTATGAAAGCGAAAAAGTCGCGTTTGGAATCTTTGGTGGCGTGGGATTCGGCGGGACTAGCTTTGTGGCAAACTCTGTGAATTATTACTTAGATATGTATAACACAAATGAGGGAATCCCCATCGGTGCGTCTGATATTACAAAGCATTTTGTCAATATCAATGCAAGTGTGGGTGTGCGAATCGTGTTTTTCCAAAAAAGAAGCATTGCAGGTGGCATTAGAATGTGTGATAGTTTTTCGCAAGATAGGCGCAGTTGTAGCACTCCATCAAGCTATATGGGGCATAGCATAGAGTTAAGCGCGAAATTCCCCGTGGTGGAGTATAATGCCACTGATTCCGATGTGATGGCATCTACCACAGGGGCAAACGCATTTTTCGTCTCCCGCCCGGGCTATAAAATCAAAAATCCGTATCGATTTACGATTAGATACATTGTGGAGTTTTAGAAACGCTCGGCAGATTCGCCAAAATAATCCACTAAATCAAATGCGAATCTGGCACACTCTCCGTCATACTGAGTGGAACGCAGTGTAGCGAAGTATCCAAAAAATAAAAAATCCGCACGAAGTGCGAATCCTTGCTAAAGTTTTTGCTACTTTTTGCTTTCGCAAAAAGTAGAATCTCTCCATCCCTATAGACTCTAATTTACCAGATTCGCTTTTGGGTTATTGATTCGCCTATAATTTAGATTCGTGTGATTTGGATACTTCGCGCTATCGCGCTCAGTATGACGGATTTTGTGGATTGTTTCGATTCGGGCGAAAGCCAAATCTTGCAATGACAACATAATAATCCCTAAAACCCATATCGTAAGTTTAGGTTGATTATCTCATCTTCGATTTTTTGGCTTGTGGTGGGGTTGAGCGATAGGCTGTATTCGCCCCGCAGGGTTAGATTATCAAACGCATAACTAGCCCCGATACTCACAAAGGCTAAATTGCGCGGTTGCGGAATGCCACTGCTGATAAATTCTATGTCATTTGCCCCCGTAAAACGCGCTTTAGAGCGAAAGCGATTAGGCTTTGGAGCGAACATATTTAGCGCACTATATTCCAAGCGAAATTGGCTAAACTTCAAAAAGCCCTTTGCGCCATATATTAGCGAACTTATGCGAAATTTGGTGGCGTCCATCGTTAGCGCGAAATTTGAGCCCTTAGTATCTTTGCCGCTCTCACTTACTTTTGAGCGCATAAGCAAATCCTCCTCCCACGCCACAAATGGAGCGATTCTAAAAACGCCCATATCCACATTGAATCCCACCTCAGCGTAGCCGTGATAGGATAAATCTTTTTGCTTATTTTGCAAACTCGCGCCACTGCCAAAATTTAATTTGCGCGTAACGGCGGTATCGTGCAGATTCGCCCCTAAGCGCGTTAGTGCATAAAAATTTTTATATGACGCTAACGCATACAGCGAGATTCCATAAGATAGCATATCGCTTTTGCCCACAATACCAAAATCGCCCTTTGCCTTATCCGCGCTAAATAACGCGCCTACGCCAAAAGAGCTATCTTTACTAGCATAAATGCCATCGATTCCAGCCATTAGCGCGTATTGAGTGATTTTACCCTCCGCAAAGCCTTTGGCGCGTAGATTGCTTTTGGCGTAAGAAATATCTGCCCACACACCGCTATTTTGGGTATCATTTATGTGATAAAGTCGCCTTGCAATCGTGCGATTTAACAAAATAGAGCTTTTGTGCGTAACGCTTAGATTCGAGTCATAAATCTCGCCACTAAGGCTAGAAATCGCACTTGGAGCGTTTTGCAATGAAAGCGATATAAGCGATAATGCTTCTGCGTAAATGCTCGAATCTGCGCCAAAGTTTGCGGTGGATTCGCCCACAGATTCGGCACTTTTTGCATTAGATTCGGCGGTGGATTCGCTAATAGATTCGCCATTAGATTCAGCGGATTTTGCGGTGGATTCAGCATTAGATTCGCCCACAGATTCGGCTAAATTATCTAGCACCCTATCAAGCCCTATCCCTATATTTTGCAGATTTTGCGGAGTGTAGCCAAAAGCCCTTGATATAACGCCCATTGTCGAATCGCGCCTATAAGTAACGCTTAAATTATTTTGCGCCGTTGTGAGTTTGACTTCGCTTACCTTTAAAAACGCACTTGAATCGTGTGCAACGCTCCAAGCCCCACTCCATTGATTTCTGCCATTTTGTGCTGTTAGTAGCGTTTTGGTTTGCAGATTCGCACTTGGGATTGCCGATAGCGCGTGAATTGCAAATTTCCCTCCGCCCATATTTACGCTACCTATCACACTTAGCTTTGCATCGACATCAAGGGACAAAGTGGCGTTATTCCCACCGATATAATTACCATTTAGCGTGGTATTTTTAAGCACTTCAAAATTACCATAATTTGTAAGCGTGTAGCCCATATTTGGCGTCCCCAAAGTTACAAAGTTAGGTTGCGCCGAATTCACAAAGCCCAAATTTTGCGTCCGCAATGTCGCTTTTTCGTTAATGGTAATCTTAGAGCGCAACAGCGCGTTTGAGAGAATGAGACTGCCATCATCTATATCCGTATTGCCCGTGTATGTGTTGCTCCCGCTCATATATAGCACTCCATTGCCGTATTTGTGTAGCCCAGCGTCCCCTGCAATATCATTGCTAAAAGTTAGGCGATTCAAATCATCATAATGCTGAAGTGCGAGATTCACCTGCACTTGATTTTTATCTTCAGCGACTAAAAGGCGCGTATCAAATCGCGCAGGACCCTTCAAGGCGCGATTTTCATTTAGAATGCCCCAGCCTGTCTTTTTATTTGGACCATCGGTAACGACATTAGGGTGCCACTTATCACCCGTGCTGTCGTTATAAGCGGTAGAATTTGCGCTAATAGTGTATTTATCCGCCGTGCTTAAAATAGTCTGCGTAACCAAATGATTGCTCATCCAAGGAAAGCGATTCCACACATTTGCCACCACCGCGCTTACCACAGGCGCGGAGTAGGAAGTGCCTAGCTTATGCTCATAAGGCAATACAGCAATGCCAAAGTTTTGCGCCTCCTCGCCTATCCAATTCGCATATCGCGTATCCAAAATATTATTTTCCCAATAAGTCGCCGTAGCCGTAATCCACCCGCGCCTAGCATTTTCCCACACTTTGTGGTCAATGCCATCGTAGCGATATTGGATTTTTGTGGCTACAAGTGGCAAACTGCCTTGCATATTAGCGTGGCGCGAACTATCATTTCCTGCAGCAAAGACAAAGATTCGGCTAGTTGCAGCTTCCTTTGCCATACCATAATATAGCGGACTTCTATAATAGTAATCAAATTGATATGCCGAAATGCTCGTGGCGTCTTTGTCGGCGATGATTCCCCACGAGCCGTTAATGACTTTGACATTTCTTTCATACATTGCGTTAAACATAGCTTGGGTGGGGCAGATTCCATTAGTGCCGCACCTCGCGCTATACATATAGAGATTTGAGGTTGTGTTGTGGTGGCGAATCGCTTTTGCGACATTTGTGCCGTGTCCAATGTCGCTATCGCCCGGCGTTACGCCTACATTGTAGAAATTTTTGCTAGGCTCTGGGATTTGCGCTCTATCAAAGCCCGAATCTACCATTCCTATGCTTACTGCAAATGAATCGCTATGCCGAATCGGCTCATTTGTGGGCGAATCGCCTTTTTGCTTTTT
>JBNMJF010000195.1:0-4262 GCA_050873665.1 Helicobacteraceae bacterium | reverse complement strand
CTCTGGCAAAGGCTACTACATAGTAAATTTTCTAAACAATTTCACGCGCGGTTTTTATGCAGGAGAAACACCTAGAACCTATAGGCTGTTTGAGAGAGGCTGGAGTGCTATTCAAACTTTTGCGATTGGCGTTGCTGTAAGCTTTTTTGGTGCGTTGTTTATAGGGTTGATTGTATGGCTAATTTTTAGCTTTGATTTTTGGGATTCGACTAATGTTATCTTTTGGATATTGTTAGTTATATTTATCGTAGTTAGCATTATTGAATTTATGAAAAAAGACAATGGTGAGAACATAAGAAATATCTACAACACGCTCACAAGCGATGAGTAAGTTTTAGCTTGATGCGCGAATAGCTTAAGATTCACGCATAAAGCAATCAAAAACTCGTCATACTGAGCGCGACAGCGCGAAGTATCCAAATCGCGCGAATCTAAAGAATTGACGAATCAATGACACAAGAGCGAATCTAGCGGATTAGAGTCTAGAAGGATAGAGAGATTCTACTTTTTGCAAAAGCAAAAAGTAGCAAAAACTTTAGCAAGGTTTCGCACTTCGTGCGGACTTTATTTTTTGGATTGCTTTGCCTTGCCTTTTGCAAGGATTCGCAATGACGATTCCCTTTTCAAATGAATGCAAACCTACTCAAACAGCGCGTTTATCGTGCTAATAAAATGCAGTGAATCCACGCTCACGCCTTGCGCCATTATACTAAAATGCAAATGCGCTCCGCTCACGCGCCCTGTATCGCCACTTAGCGCGATGATTTGCCCTTTTTTGACATTTTCGTCAAGCCTCACTTTTAGCTCACTGCAATGAAAATACGCGCTGTAAATCCCCTCGCCGTGGTCGATTATCACGCTATTGCCCGACATAAATCGCTCTTTTGCAAGTGCGACTTTGCCGTCATTGATTGCCCTAATAGGTGTGCCGATACTCGCGCGAAAGTCCGTCCCTGCGTGATAACTGCGAAGTTCATTATTAAACATTCGCGCGTTGCCATAGTGGCTAGTGATGACGCTCTCCATTGGAAGCGCGAATCGCTCACTCCATAGCCGTTTGGGCGTGGTTGTGCGATAGATTGCGTTTGCCTCTTGCAATTCGTCCGCCACGCGCTTTTGTTGCGCCTTATTTGGGCGGACTTTGGAAGTGTCTGTAATGGTGATTTTTTCTTGCTTGTAGGGCGCGGATTTGATTTCTAAAACTAGCCCACTTACAAGCGTGGTTTTGCCCACATTTGCGCGATATGGGACGCTTACAATGGCGATTTTTTCGCCCTCTTTGGCGGGGTGATTTAGCCACGCAATTTTTTTCTCACCAAATTTCAAAGGCTTTGGATTCGCCTCATTTGTGGTAAAAATATACGCCGTGCCGTTGTATGCGATATGGGGCGTTGTCGCGCTTATGGGCGTAGGCGAAGTCAGTGGCATTTGTGGGGCGGGGGCTTTGCTTTGCGTGGTGCTAGATTCTGCCCCAAATAGCGATAAAATCGCACACGCACAAAGCAAGATTCGCATTAGATTCATAGTGATTTCCTTAAAAATTGTGATAAAAAAATTTCGCGCGATTGTAGCATTTTTAGCGCATTTTGTAAAAGCGCAAATTTTGGCGCATTTTAGGGCGAATCCACGCGAATCTTATGCAATATTATAGGCGAATCCAAAAAGCGCGAATCACTTGACTTTATGGATAATTTTGTTGCATAATTTCGCACATTTTACAAAGCCACAAGGGGGAGCGACAAAATGGACTACGCGCTTTTTATCATCACATTTGCCTCCGTGTGCTTTCTGCCGGGCGTTTGTATGAGCCTCACGCTCTCACTTGGCATTAGCATTGGCTTTAGGCGAAGTCTGCCATTTATGTGCGGTGCGCTATTTGGGCTACTTGTGGTAGTCGTGGTGTGCGGATATGGCACGAATCTAATCGCACGATTTCCAAACGCATTCTACGCGCTAAGATTATTTGGGATTTTGTTTTTATTCTACACGGCGTTTATGCTTTTCAAACAAAAGGCGCAATTAAGGGAGGAAAAGACGAGCCAAAGGGACAAGTTCGCCCTAATTGCGCAAGGATTTTTAACTAGCCTATCAAACCCATCAGCGTGGATTTTTATGGTCGCACTTTTGCCACAATTCTTGCAAAAATCCCACCTCGCAGTCCTTGCGCTAATGATTGCAGTCCTAGAAATCATCGCGCTTTGCACCTACTCGCTGGGCGGAAGCGTCTTTCGCATTTTTCTAAAAGAGCATATCGACAAACTCGTCAAATTCAGCGCACTCTGCGTCCTCGTGCTAGGAATCTTTATGCTTTATAATTTGTGCGTGGAGATAATTAAGTGAATATAATCGCAATAAATTCACTCATCAGACGCAAAGAATTTCACGGCATTTTGCCCATCATTATCATTCAAATCAATGCCTCTTTTATGCCAATCATAACTCTTTGCCAAATGCCCCAAATCTAATGCGCGGTAGCCACATTGCGTCAAATCCGCCACCAAAACATTTGCCGTTGGTCCGCACATTAAAATGTGGATAACGCCCTTATCATAGCATTTTAGTCGCGCCAAAATCTCATCATATTTGCTAAAACAATGCTTGTTTGGGACAAATTCATATTGAATCTCTTTTGCGGTGTCGAAAATGTTAAACTGATAACTATCGAAAGCCTCTTTACAGCCGACTAAAACTAACTTTTTATCTTGGAAAAAATCGCGCCAAATTTGGAAGCGATTCCCCCCCCCATTTTACTTGTGCTAGCTTCGCAATATTGAGTGTTGTAATTTATGTATTTTGTAAGTATTTGACGCATTTTTGGCACAGCATAAAGTTCAAAATTTTTATAGATTGGGTTTGTTTGCTCTATAATTTCAGTCATTGGATTTGGATAATAATATCTGCGATTTATGCCAATCATTAAGTTTGGGTGCGGATTCGCAAAAATCTCTCTTAATCGCATTGTAAGCGTTTTATCTGCTTTTTGGAATGGTATGTCATTGCCATTCATAATCATTATCTCGCCATCGCCAAATCGTGCAATATTTTTATTTGTGGTAAAAATCTCTTTTATCGTCTCATCGGCGTTTAAAATCGTGGGGCGTTTTATACCACTATTTGGAATCGCATACAAAATATGCTCTAATAGCAAATCATCGTCCAATCGTGGCTTAGTAGCCCTTCTATGCAAATATTTTAGCAAATACATAAAGCTATCTCTCAAATTGCGAAAAAATATTTCTATCGGTTTAAGTAGTTTCATTATTGTGTCCTTTGGTTTGGAAAATTTAGATTGCGATTGTGGCATAAAATATTAAGAAACTTGGCGAAAATATAGCAAAATTTCACATTAAATAACATATCGCACTATCCAAAAATCACTTTGCCTTCTTTGTCAATATGCTTTTTTAGCGATTCATCTACACTTTTATAGCTTACCAAATCCACAAAATACACCAAACTACTCTCATCAAATGCCGCCTTTAGATTAGCAATCTCTACTATGCTAAAATTGCCATTTTTTGGCTTTAATGCTATGTCAATATCTGAATTTATTCTATATGTGTTTGTGGCGCGAGAGCCAAAAAGTAAAGCATTTTGGATATTGTCCTGTTTGGATAAAATGCTAGAGATGATTTCAAAATCGTGCTTATTTAGTCCATATTGCATAATTTGTCCCTTAGTGTTTTGTGGAGATTCTCAACAAGTGGCAAAAATTCCTCTAAGATAAAGCACACATTTTGATTGAGATTATCTTGCGTGTAAGTATGGCTTGTAATGTTGCGAACATTAAGAGACTCTAACCACTTATTTGCGCTGGAATTATCTAAAATATTACTACTAAAAGCCACTCTAATAGCTTCTTTTGGACTTGCTATGATAAAGCCATCGCTTTGTAAAAAGTCTTTTATAACTTTCCAAGAAAGCTCAATTACAATTTCAAAGCGTTGGATAATCCCCTCTTTTTCAAGGGTAGAAAAATCGCTAAAATCTCTATTTTTTAGCTCATAGAGATTAAAAAATGCTTTTTCAAAATGCTCAAATCTTTGCGAAAATCGCGCTTTTGGGTTTATGTGCTCCATTATCCGCCTTTTTATTTTTATGATATTTTACAATAATATAGGCGAAATAAATTTAAATTTTTGCTACAAATCTTTGAATCCACCACGAATCAAAACTGCGCCGAATCTATCTTTTATACGCGAATTGCTTTTGATTTTTTAGTGGAATCATTAGCTTTTGGTTGATAGCGATTTTGGTTTTTT
>JBNMJF010000194.1:0-4263 GCA_050873665.1 Helicobacteraceae bacterium | reverse complement strand
TTTATGCTTAAATCAAGCGATTCTAATTTGGCAACCAAATCCTTGTGATTCGCGCCTAAAGCATTATCTAAATTCGTAGCTGTGGCGGAGAGATTCGCAAATGATGATTCGACCCCGCGCAAAAAATCGCTCATCATTCCGCTCATCGAATCAAGCAATTTCGTATTTGAAATATTTAGCGATTCAACCACGCTTTGCAAATCTTTGGTGCTTTGTGCCACCAAATCCAAGCTATCTAATTTTTTGCTCTGCAAACTAATAAATTCCAAGCTGTCATTTGGGCTTGATTTATAGCCGATACTGCGCTGATAAATGCTTATAACTACGCTTAAACTCATACCGATGATAGAAGTGTAAAATGCGATTTTTAGCCCATCAAGCAAGGGCGGAATCGAGCTTTCCATACTATTTATATCAAAATCCCAAAGTCCCACGAAAATCCCCACAAATGTCCCCAAAACGCCAATGGTAAGGATTATGGATTTAAAATCCCTGTGTGTGGGGCTTTTTGTGGTTTTTATATCTACAAATGCCAAGCCAAGCATTAAAATCGTAAAAAATATATTGATAATCAACGCGCTATTTTCCTTTCATATCAAATCGCTCATCAAAGTCATCGCCTAGCCAATCTGGCTTTTGAATGTGGCTTTTTTTATTAACGATTTTTAGGTAGATTCGCACACATAATAAAATCACGCCCATTGTAACGACTGCTGAGACTATCATCTCAAGCGTATAATTTTCCTTAAACATTTTGCGCCTCCGTTTTTACTCTTTTTGTTTGTCAATCAAAATAAATAGATTTTCAAATTCCAAACTCTCTAACAACGCCATAATCTTTACAAAAGTATCAAAATTGCTTTGCTTATCGCCATTTAGCACGATATGCGCGTCTTTTGGCAGTCGCGAGATATGGAATCGCAACTGCTCCAAATCCACCTCGCTATCATCGTAAAAAATCTTATTATCGCCCTTTATGCTGATGATTTTGTCATCTTTGCTTAAGTTTCCGCTATTTGCCACCGAATCTTTGACTTGCGGAATATCCACAGAAATGCGCCTCTGCTCGATAAAACTAGCCGTAGTTAGCACGATGACAAGTAGCACAAGCACAATGTCAATAAAGGGAGTAAGGTTTAGCGAATCGATTTTTTTCATTTTTGCGCCTTAAATTTTGCCGTAATTTTTGCTATTTTTGTCATAATTTGCGCCTTATTGTTCGCGCCACAAGCGCGAATCTTAGATGCTGTAATCATTGCGATTTTTCTCCAAATCCCATAGGCTAAGCAAAACTTCACTTTTCCTAAGTAGCAAATTATATCCCACAATAGCTGGAATCGCCACGATAAGCCCCAGCGCAGTGGCTTTTAGCGCGAGTGCAAGTCCGCTCATAATCGCGCTCGTGCTTACCAAATCGCCCTGCGAAATTTCAAGGAAAGTCAGCATTATCCCACCGACCGTCCCCAAAAGCCCGATATATGGCGCGTTTGTGCCGATTGTGGCAAGTAGCGTTAGATTGCGCGTTAGCTCGATTTCAAGCAACTTCCTATCCTCGAATCCCGCAATGTCGATTTTTTTATACGCCCAAAGTCGTTCGATAATCAGCGTCAAAACCACAATGCTTAAGACGACTAAAAAGCCCAAAATTCCATACTCAACGCAATCTTTTAACATTCACAAATCCTAACTTTGCCTAAAAATTTTTGATTACAAAAACGCAATTCTATCGCAAAAAGACTTATTTTTGTTTATTTTTGTGGCGTAAAATCATTATAAGCCAAAATTGCACACCGAATCGTCATTGCGAATCGCCCCGTCATACTGAGCGAAACGCAGTGTAGCGAAGTATCCAAATCACACGAAATTAAATTATGAGCGAATCAATGCCCCAAAAGCGAATTAACCACAAATTCAATCAAAGTAAGTGAATCGCTCTTGAATCTATAAGTCACCAAAGTGGATACTTCGCGCTATCGCGCTCAGTATGACGGCGTTTTTGATTGCTTTTGCGTGAATCTTAGGCAATTCGCGTTAAATTCATACAAATCATACGCTCTAAAATCGCACGATTCGCCCTAGCCCAAAAAGCCAAATTTATGATTCTAACCCAAGCATAATCGCGCCAAAGGCAAAATACGGCTTAGATTCGCCATTATACTTCTTATCTTTGTGTAGCACGGCATAAAACGCAGTTATTATAAAATGATTTAGCAGAAAATCCACCAGCAAATCTTTTGCGTGGGATTATCGTTGTGTGAAGTTAAATTGCGCAAGTCTAACAAGCGATTCCTACTCCAACACGATTGCACCAAGTGCAAAGTATGGTGTGTATTCATTTTCATAAAGCAAACCACCTTCTTTTTTGCGCTTATTTTTTGTATCTTTTGGGTCTAAGTCTAGCACAGCACATAAAACACTCTTTTTATAATTTTTGATTGGAAAATCTGCGCGTTTTATAAAATCGTTCAGTAGTTTTTCAACCTTTTTAGGTGCAGAGTCTATTTTTTTATCATTACAATTTATATTTTTAGAAACAGATATAGGAATATTTAAAAGCACAACCTTAAAATTTGTATTATCAGCAATTTTATCATTTTTAATCTCTGTCCTAATGTTATCTAACTGCTCCAAACCTTGTTGAATCATTCCCATTGTTTTATTACATTTATCCTTACTATTATCTATTTTGATAATAGATTCGGCAAAATTCTCCGCTTTAACATTAAACCAAATGTTCTTTACTTCTATCCATATTTCAATCTCTTTATTTTTACTCATACACCAAAAATCTACAAAGCGATTTTTCAAGTTAGATTCTTGGGTTTTAACCTTTGATTCTTTTGGCTTATAATTTAGATGCCACTCATTTAAAACAAATGGTGTTATACTATACAAACTATGCGATATACTTGCATAGCTCTTCTTTTCACTATATGACAATGGGAAACAGATACCACCCATAAGTATATTTATATTAGTCTCAAATACTTTTTGGGCAAAATTTTTAAAAAATCGTTTAAATTTCGTCCAATCCTTACCATTTGTGTATTCAGCTTCGCATTCCTTATAATAAGTATCTAAAATCTCGTATGTATAAGGTTTGTTATCGAATAATTGAATTTTTGCCATTATAAATCCTTATTGAAAATTTAATTTTGGAAATTATATCCCATCTAACCTTTCTTCTCACTCTCTTGCTTTTCTTTTGCCTTTTGCTCTTTGATTTCGTTGATATTATCTACGATTAGCCCCACTATCATATTTAGCAAAACAAAAGTTACGATGAGTATAAAACTCACAAAAACTATCCACGAGTATGGATACACTCGCATTATCGGCAGTGCGATTCCACTCGCCCACGATTCAAGCGTAGAGATTTGAAATAGCGAGAAAATCGCAATGCCCAAATTTCCAAAGATTTCGGGGAATTCACTACCAAAAAATCGCACACAAAGCACCGCGTAAATATACAATATAAACATTAGCACAAGCTCTACATAAAAGGCACTTGGTGCGGTTTTAAAGATGACTGCGATGACGAATCTAAGCTGTGGCACGGCAGAAAAAAGCCGTAGTAAAGTAAAGATTCGCAAAAGTCGCAATATGCTGATATTTGTAAGCGCGGGGACAAAGCACAAAGCCACCACGACAAAGTCAAAAACATTGGCTTTGCTTTTGAAAAAATCCAGCCGAAAGGCGGTGATTTTTAGGATTATTTCAAAAACAAATATGTATAAGATGATATTTTCAAGGCGTTTGATAATGACTACATTTTCAGCGTAGGTGCTAAATCCCAATACAACGGCATTTAGCAACACTACTGCTATAAAAAATAGTTGCGTTGCCCTATGATTTACGAATCGTTTGAGCATATTTCCCATTACAAACGCCTACCTTACAATTATCCCGCCATCCATTTGTGCTTTTTAGTGGGGCTTTTGCTACACGATGTGCCATTTGTAAGTGGTGGTGTTGTTTTACTACCACAATAACAACACATAAATTGTTTAACACCGTCAATGTTTATCCATTCGCGATTTGGATTCTTTGTGCATTTTATACCGCAGTTATTTATATTTGTCGTTTTATTTCCGCAATAACAACACATAAATTGAGCCATCTTTTTCTCCTTTAAAATTAAGATTGAGTTGAAATTATAATTTTTTTAACCTTAATAAACACTTATAAGTGTTTGAATTTTTCCTATCCAAAAACATACAATGCCCTTAAATCAAAGGTGGATTGTGAAGCAAAAAGTAATAG
>JBNMJF010000193.1:0-4271 GCA_050873665.1 Helicobacteraceae bacterium | reverse complement strand
TTATCATCGCACTTGTCTTAGCAATCGCCATTTTTGTCATCACAAAGCCACTAATTGCCAAAAAAGCGGATTTGCTAAATAATACCAAAGATTCAATCGGGGAGCTTTTCACATTTCCGCTAATCTTTGCTGCTGCGCTTCTTAGCTTCGCACACGGCGCAAACGATGTGGCAAATGCCATTGGACCACTTGCGGCAATCAATCAAGCCATTAGTGGCGTGGTAATGGAGAGCAAATCCGCCGTGCCGATTTGGATTATGGTGCTAGGTGGCTTTGGAATCTCAATCGGCTTGGCACTTTATGGACCAAAGCTAATCCGCACGGTGGGCAATGAAATCACGGAGTTAGATAAGATTCGCGCTTTTTGTATCGCGCTATCTGCATCAATCACGGTGCTTATCGCTTCGGCTTTGGGATTGCCTGTAAGCTCCACGCATATCGCAATCGGCGCGATTTTTGGTATCGGCTTTTTGCGAGAGCATCTAAAAAGCAACTATAAAAAAATGGAGCAAGAGATTATCCAAGCTCACAAAGGCAGAGACGCGCAGGTGGTGCAGAGATTCCTAGATGATTTTAAAAAGGCGACTATCGAGCGCAAACAGCAGATAATAAAAGAGCTAAAGACAAAGAGTTTGCCTTTTAACAAAAAAGATAGAAAAGTGCTAAAAAAGAGCGTCCAAGATGAGCTAGTCAAACGCGGTGCGATAAAGAAAATAGTTGCGGCGTGGCTTATCACCGTGCCTGTGAGCGCGATTGTAAGCGCAGTGTCGTTTTTTATCATCGTGCAATTTGCGGATAAATTTTAGAGAATTTCGTCATTGCGAGGTGAGCCTTTAGGCTCGGTGTGGTAATCTAAACCATTTTCGTCATACTGAGCGTAGCATTTATGCGTGGCGAAGTATCCAAAAAAATAAAATAAAAACCGCACGAAGTGCGAATCCACCCCACGCCGTCATACTGAGCCTTTGCAAAAAGGCGAAGTATCCATTTTGGCGAATCGTGAATCAAAAGCGATTCGCTTACTTTAAATGAATCTATACAAAAATCGTCATTGCGAGAAAATGAGCGTAGCAAATTTTCGTGGCAAAACAAGCAAATCAAAATCCGCACGAAGTGCGAATCCTTGCAAAAGTTTTTGCTACTTTTTGCTTTTGCAAAAAGTAGAATCCCCCTAACTACACAAACTATAATTCACAAAGCGAGGTTGTTTTGATTCGCTTTTGGGACATTGATTCGTTGCTTTTATTAGATTCGCGTGATTTGGATACTTCGCTATACTCAGTATGACGAATAGTGGCGTGGATTCGCGCTTTGTGTGGATTTTTTATTTTTTTTGGATTGCCACGAATCGCTACGCGATTCTCGCAATGACGAGGTGGGGATTCGTCATTACTTAAGCGTAGCGAAGTATCCAAAATTTTTGCAAAATTTCCTAATCTTACTATATATGATAAATATTACTTTTAAGGGGCAAATGTGGTTAATTTGGTGGGTTTTATGGTGGATTTTTAGAAATTTGTGGTAGAATGTCTGCAAATTTTAAACGAAAGGATTGGCAATGAGAAAATTTGCGATTATGGTTTTAGTGGTGTTTGGATTAGTGAGTGTTTCTATGGGTGCGAATATACCCAAAAGTGATGAAGAAAACTACCAAAAGCTAAAGGCGGAAATGGAAGAGGTGGAGCAAAGTGGGAATTGGGATAGGATTGGAGCAACTTGCTCTTGGGGCGAAGATGGTAAGGTTGCTGTTATAGGAAATAGTAATCTTAGTCATCTTTATGGGATAAAAGGGAAAGAATGGTGTCATCTAAAGAATGTTTTGGCGTTTTTTGATGAAATTCGTGCGATGGAAGTTAAAACTAAAAATAGACTTGATAGTTCGTTTCGTATAGCCATTGCAAAAGTAAGAGAAATACCTAGATTTAAAGAGGACGACAATATTTATATTTCTGTTAGAGGGAATTATAAAAATCAAGCTGTTTTTAATGATTATGCCTTTTGGAAAAGGGTGTTTGAGAAGTGGGAAGAATTGAAAATGGAATTAGAAATATCAAAATATATGAATTGATGTGGAGGTTTTAAGATGGCAATAGCATTGAATAGAAGCACTCAAATTTTGATAGATAATTTTGTCAGCACCTTTTTTTCTAATATTTCTAGCGAAAATAAGGCAAAAATCAAAGAAAGTGTTGTAGAGATTGCAGATTCTATCCTAGAGCAAAACGATACAAATTTAAAAGATAGCTTAAACAAGCTAGTTACTAAAGGCGACTTAAAAGATGAAATAACGCCTATCAAAGATGAAATTAAGGCACTTAAGGACGATATGATAGTCATTAAAAGCAGTATTTTAACTATGCAAGATAGTTTCAAAAAAGAGATTACTGAATCAAAATTTGAATTGCTAAAATGGCTTGTTATGACACAAATCGCTATGGTTGGGATATTGATAGCCACTAAACTTATATAAATTGTTATCTAACAAAGGATTGAAAATGGAAAATGTTATTCTTTGGATTATGCTTGGCATATTGGGGATTGTTATACCAGCTATTGCAGTCAAGTCTGTTTTAGAATTAGAAAAAGATGACTAAAGGCGCAAAGGGTAGTAAGTAGCTGTTTGCCTCTTTATAATCCGCTTTGTGCTTTTGATTGCTTAAAGCGTAAGGTGGATTTGTGGCTTTTAGGTTTTTATCTTTTGTCGCCACCATTGCATTATTGGTATTTGTGATTATTTTGATTATGCGAAACATTAACGATAAAATTGATGAATTGGAGGATTTGTGATGCTTACGAATATTATGGTTGTATGTATAGCTTTGAGTATATTTGCTATCCCAGCTATGATTATGAAAGTTGTCCTAGATGCTGATAAATAGTTGTAATTAAATCTTTTAAAAGGCTTTGAAATGGAAATTTTGGTAGCTTGTGTATTTGCGGGTGCGCTTTTAGGTTTGGTTAGCATTTGCTATGTATCGGTATTTCAGCAAGAGGCTGATTGATGATACTTTAATCTACCTTGCGCTTTAAATGTGGGTAAATTCAGCACTTGCCAAATAACAAAGCAACTTGGTGAGTTAGAGTCTATGAGTGGATAGAGAGATACTGCTTTTAGTAAAAGCCAAACGAAGCAAAAACTTTTGATTTTGGACAGATTCGCCTAAAGTGAGTGATTCGCATTTGATTTGTGAATCGCCAAAATGGATACTTAGCTACGCTCAGTATGGCGATAGGTTTTGGTTTCGATTTATTTAGATTGCTTCGGCGAATCTACGATTCGCCTCGCAATGACGGCAATTTTTGCCTTATAGATTCGTGGCAAAAAGCCACGACAATCGCATACCCCAAAACAAATTGTTTGCGCTTTTTCACCCGCCTACTGCATTGTTGCGTCTGTCGCTATTTCCTCCGCCAAAAAATCCACTCCGCCCCGTGTTTGTCGCTTTCGCACCTGCGCCACTTTTGGCGTTATTAAAGCTATTTTGGCTACGCTCATAAGCCTGTGGCGACTTGTAGCTTGTGCGTTGCTGTGTTTGGTAGTTTTGATTGCCAAAAAGTTTATTTCCTATCCAGCTACCGATAATCGCCCCCGCAGCACTTGCCAAAATCGCGCCACCCAAAGACAATCCCGTGCCACTAGGATTTGTCAGCTCCGAAGTCCCCGCGTCAATCGCGCTATTTTCCTCTTTTAGCAATTTATCGATTTCCTCTTGTGATAACATTCGCTCCGTGCCGTCCTTTGCTTTGAGAAGCACACGCGTAGTCTCGCTAGGATATTCCTCCAAAATCTTGTAAGTGCCGTCTATTTGCTCTTCGATGATGACAAACGCGCCTTTTTTTACCGCCTCATTTTGCGTCCCTTGCGCGTTTTGATTTGTATCGCAACCATTTAATGCCAAAAGCACACTAATCCCAAGTCCGCCCATAAGCCCAAATTCGCTGATTTTTCGTATTTTTTTCATAAGATTCGCCTCCAAATTATGATAAATTTTCCCATTTTAGTTTCGCGCCACCAAGTATATGAAAATGCAAATGTGGCACTTCTTGTCCGCCGTCCGCGCCGATATTTGTGATGATTCGATAGCCATTTTTATCCAATCCCACTTTTTTTGCCACTTCTTTGATAAAGTCGCTAATCTCACCCAAAGTCGCCAAATCTGCGCTATCAAAGTCCTTTGTGCAGATTTTTGGGATTGCCAAAATATGAATGGGAGCTTTTGGATTTATATCATAAAACGCCAAAAATTTTTCGCTCTCTAGCACCTTTTTAC
>JBNMJF010000192.1:0-4307 GCA_050873665.1 Helicobacteraceae bacterium | reverse complement strand
TCGCACGATTTGCGTTTGGATTCGTGCTTTGATTTGGATTTCTTGCATTTGTAGTATTTATAGTGCGTCTAGTCCTTTGCGTATCTGCTAAATACATTTGCGAATCATAAAAGAATGTTTCGTTTGATTCGAGTGGATTCGCCCACCTGTCATTCTGAGCGAACGCAGTGAGCGAAGAATCCAAAACATTTAAATCCAAAGCAAATGAATCCAAAACATTTGAATCTACACCATTATTAAGATTCGTGGATTCTTCGCCTAAAGGCTCAGAATGACGAGTGGTGGTTGAATTCATCAATGACGACACCCTTTTACGAATCACTCGCCTTTGTAAAGTGCGTTTGCGCTTTGTGTGCCTTTTTGGATAAATAGTATTATTGCTTTGCAAGTAAAGGCTATTCATCGTTTTTACATTGGATTTATGCAATAAGCCTATGGTGCTATAACCCGCTGTCTTTGAATCGGCAGGATTGACTATGAAGTTATTGCCACTTTGAGTAAGCGTATAAAGTTCGCTACGAGTAGTTAGGCGGGAGAAATCGACATTTAAGAAAGACAAACTATTTCCGCCTTGATTGGTAATAAGTTTATCGATTTGATATTCTTTTCCAAATTCAAAACTATTGCCAAAGTCAAGGATTAGCTTTGAATCGTTGTCCTTAAATGAAACAAAATTATTGCCTTGTCCCCATACCATTAAATGCGAATTTTTATTATTTATTTTGTCTGTATATCCTGTAAAGCTATTAAACTCATTTTGTGATTCACTTATTGGAATCATAAAATTTTCAATAGTCAAATGCCCTCCACTATGTTCAAATACAAAATGAGCCACACCAGTGCGCGTGGTAAAATAACTCCCTAAAGCAAGTTTCATCACGCCAAGATTATTTATGGTAATATTTTGTGTTCTATACGCCCACACGCCACGCATCTCGCCGTAATTTGTAATCGTGCCTAGCGCGTAATCGATAGACGATGATGATATGTGTAGTCCATTTGTAATCGTGCCGTAGTTTGTGAAATGCGTAATAGTGGCATTGATTGCTATCAAACTTGAGCTAGTAAAAGTGCCGTGATTTGTAACTTCATCTTGTGGCGTGGCAATGGTGCAATTATTTGGATTTGGGCAAATGGTGGATAATTCTACGGCGCGTAGATTCGATAACATTAGCAAAAATGCAAGGATTATAATTAAGATAAGCGCATTCCCCCCCCCCCTATGGTGAGAGCATTTATGAAATCTCCTTAAGTTTATCATCATAAATCCTTTGTAAAAAAGTATCAATAAAAGCAATAAAGCAAATAATATCGCAAAAAACGCGGATTTAGTCAAAAAAAACGGCGAATCCAAAAGCGCATTTCCAAAAAATTCACAAAAATTTGATAATTTTCACTTAAAATTTTGCCAAAAATAAAATTTAAAAGGTAAGATTTTTGAGATTTTTAGCTATTTTTTGTATTTTTGTGGCGACTACGGCGATAAAAGCCGAGCAGTTTGGCGGATTTTTGGAAAATATTTATGATGAGTTGCAGGCGCTAAAGCTAAGCGCAGAGCAGGAGAGTGCGCTAAAAAATGTCATCAAAACGCATCATAAATTTTTGCGCGAGTGGTATAGCAGTGAGAGGGCGAATAAAGAAAAAATGTTGCAAAATTTTGCGAACTCATCGCTAAAGAGCAACGCGCCTGAATTCGCGCAGGACAAGGTTTTGATGAATGATAGGGCTTGTGCGGAGCATAAGTTTATGATGAGCGTGTATGAGATTTTGGACGAAAAGCAAAGGCGAATCTTTAGCGCACAAATCAACGAAAAAGTCGAAAATAAGGGCTCAAAAAAGCCCAAAAAAGGCAAAGAAAGCGGTGAAAAAAGTGGCTTTGTGCGATATGGTGAGTGAATCTAAAGCTATTTTGTCCGCATAATGCGACTTTTAGCGATTTAATCGCTTAAAGATTTAAGCCACTCTTTTTTAAAATCATCAAATTTCCCCGCAAAAATCGCCTCTCTAGCCCCACGCATTAAGTCCAAGTAAAGCGCGATATTGTGAATACTCGCTAGGCGCGTGTATAAAATCTCATTTGCGCGAAAAAGATGATTGATATAGCCTAGCGAAAAATTTTTGCACGCATAGCACGAACAGCGCGAATCGATGGGCGAATCGCTTAGTGCGAATCGCTTGGATTTGACATTCACGCGCCCAAAATGCGTGAAAAGCGTCCCATTTCGCGCATTGCGAGTAGGCATAACGCAGTCAAAAATATCCACGCCACGCGCGATTCCCTCCAATAAATCCTGTGGCGTCCCCACGCCCATAAGGTAGCGGATTTTATTCTTTGGCATAAGATTCGTGGTAAATGCGATTGTGTCATACATTGCGCTTTTTTCCTCGCCTACGGCAAGTCCGCCGATAGCAAAGCCATCAAAGCCCTTGCCACCGCATTCTAAGCCTACTAGCTCATTAGCGCAGATTTTTCGCGCCTCAAAATCCACACCGCCTTGAATTATGGCAAAAATGTTGTTTGCGCCACTTGAATTAAAAGGGCGCGAATCTGCCATATTTGCGTGATATTCTAGCGATTGTTTCGCCCACGCAATAGTGCGCTTTATTGACTCCGCTACACGCTCTTTTGGCGCAGGTAGCGCAATCAAATCATCTAAAATCATCATAATATCGCTATTTAGGTTATATTGAATGTCAAGCACCTTTTGGGGCGTGAAAAAATGTGTGCTGCCATCAATGTGGCTTCTAAACTCAATGCCACTCTCCCGCGCCTTACCACCCAAGCTAAATGCCTGAAATCCGCCACTATCGGTTAAAAAGCTCCCACCAAATCCGCTAAAGCCGTGCAGTCCGCCTAGTTTCCGCACGACTTCATCGTTTGGGCGCAAATACAAGTGATAAGTGTTTGCCAAAATGATTTTCGCGCCTAAATTCGCCAAGTCATTGAAATCTAACGCCTTCACACAAGCTTGTGTCCCCACAGGCATAAATGTCGGCGTTAAAACCTCGCTATGAGCGAGTGTCATTCGCCCCGCACGAGCGAGATTATCGGTGGATTCGAGCCTAAATTGCATCTTAAAACCTATATCCTAATTTTATGTCGCCTTTTGCGCCGTAGTTTTTGCCCGAATCCACCATTCCCGCAACGCCATATTGCAGGTAAAAATTGGGCGTGATTTTGTGTGAGCCTACGAGATTTAGTTCTGCGCTAAATCGTGGCGCGGATTGGATTGCGTAGCCTATGAAATTTCGCGCTCCGCTTAGGCTTAGCCGTGCGTTATCATTCGCACACCACGCCATATCTTTAAATACAAAGCCCACACTATAAAAATGTGCGCTCCACACGGCATTATATTCCACGCCCAAGCCGTAGCTAAGATTCGCATTTGTGTATGCGCTTTGCTTGTAAGTGCCTGTATCAAAGGCGTTATTGCGATTATACCCAAAAGCCAAAAGCACGATAGGCTTTAGCGCGTGGCTCATTTCATCATCACTTGCCATAATAAAATTGTATTTGTAATAAACGCTAAAAAGCGTCCCAAACGCGGTATTTTTCGCGCTTTGCGAATCGTAGGCTTTGCTGTTGTCGTTAATGCTAAAGTTTAGATTGCTTTGCAATTCGTGTCCGCCGTATTTTCCGCCCTTCGCGTCAAAAATCGTGTGCAAATAAAGCCCGACATTATAAAATAGCGCATTTTCGTTTAAAGCCCCAGTCCGCGCCTTTGAGCCACCAAAGCCAATCATTGCGCCTATCATAATATCGCTATTTGCGACATTAAAAGTCCTATCATAGCCGATATTTGTCGCGCCAAAGCCCATTTTGCTATCCCCGCCAAAATATCCGCCACCCACATTTAGCCACACGCTATTTGGCAAATCTTCGCTTGACGCGCCGTAGCTTGGAGCTGCATCGCTTCTAACCGCACCTTTGATAAGCGACTGAATGCGATACATAGCGTCATTTTGCGCGAATCGTAGGTGCTTTTTAGTCGCTCGTTGCGCCAAACGCACTTGGGTTATGCGCGTATTTATCGTATAGTCGTTAGAAAATAGCAGATTTTGCGTAAGGCGCGTTTTATTGCCCTGCGCGATTTCGCTCATCGCGCTGTCAATGGCACTAATTCGCTCATCTAGGACTTTGTAATCATCGGTGCGCGTGGCAATATCAATCGCATCATCGTTTGGACGCGCCTCTGTGAGGGCTTTTAAAATCTCGCTATATCGACTAGAGCCGTGAGAGATTTGCTTATTTAGCTCATCAAAGGTATTTGGGGCGGATTCAAGGAATTTGATTTGTAATTTATTGT
>JBNMJF010000191.1:0-4348 GCA_050873665.1 Helicobacteraceae bacterium | reverse complement strand
TCTTTGGTGGATTCGTAAGTATCGATTACGCGTTTTAGGATAAAATCGCGATTTGAATCAATGGGATTGCTACGAAGTGCGGCGGGATTGCCAAGCGTGATAATAGAAGCGGTGGTGCGAATCAAATGCGCCGATTGCTGTAACGAATCCAAAATATCCATAGCCTTTTGATTGTGCGCCACAAGGCAACTAACGCCCTTATCATCTACAAAATCCGTGTGATAAGCGCGAATCCCCCAAAAGTCCCCAAGTGTAAAGTCAGCTCCGCTCACAAAGCCTTTGGAATAGCAATTAGCACAAGATTTACGAGTAAGCGTATGATTTGAAAATCCTTGAAAAAATAAAGACATATAATGTGGAATTGTCTTTTTATTTATCTTTATCGCAAAAGTCCCGCTATCCCAGCCAAAATCCTTACCACGAAAATTAAAATCTATGAGTTTTTCGCCACTCTCATCAAGCAAACTTTCCCTATAAATATCCCAAATTTTAGAGCTAGGAATCGAATTGCAAATCACCTCTGTCGTGATAAGATTGTGATACGGTTTGCGTAAAAATGTATGCAATGCGTGAATCTGACACTGCACACCGCTAAAAAGCACGAGGCGGTTTGCCTTTAGAAACTCTTTTGCTTTTTTGTAGCTATCGCCAATAAAAGATTCGACATATTTGCTACGGCGCAAAAGCTCTAACTGCTCGGGCTTTTCGATGAATCGATGGATAACATTTAGGTTTTCATCAAAACTTGCGCCAAATACTACGCCACCGCGACTTAGGACATACTCGGCAATAAGACTAAATGCACCGCCAGAGCTTGAATTTAGGCGCAAATCATCGCATTTGGCTTTTAGTGCGAAACATTGTGGCTCGGCGAATCTATCAAGTTTGGGCGAAAAGGAAAGTTTTGGGGAATTTTTGGGCGAATCTTTGCAGAAATAAAGGGGTGGAGTTAAATGGCTATGCGAATAATGGCGTTCCCCCCCCCAATATCAGTGGCAATCATAGGAAAAGTAGATTTTTTAGCCACGCTAATATAGGGCGCGAAATGTAAAAATGGGAGCGTAGGACAGGCAATCTCACAGGATTTGCACTCTGTGCAAGTAGCTTTATTAACTTCTGGCACATAAAATCCCTCAAAATCGCGTATCATTGCTATGCTATCGTGCGGACAAGCATTATAACACGCAAAGCAACCGCAACAATGATTATCTTTAGGTAAGATGGGCATTGGGAAATCCTCGCTAACCAAATAAAAATAAAGGGTGTAAGCCTATATAAAAGTTTCTTAAAATAAACTTAAAGTGACAATTTTCATCTTTCTAACAAATAAAGCGTTAAAGCGACTTAAATTTAAGCTATAATTCCACTTTTGATTTTAAGGAAAAATGATGGATTATGTGTTAGAGATAGCCAATCTTAGCAAAAATTACGGCGCGACAAACGCGCTAAATAATGTCAGTTTGCGCATCGAGCGTGGCGAAATCGTGGGGCTTTTGGGACCTAATGGCTCTGGCAAAACGACTTTGCTAAAGATTATCAATGGGCTAGTGAATAACTATAACGGCGAAGTGCGCATTTTAGGGCAGAGACTGAGTGCCGAATCTAAAGGCAGAGTGGCGTTTTTGCCCGATAGCAATTTCGTGCCTGAATCGTGGAGCGTGATTCGCCTACTTGAATTTTTTGGCGATTTTTTCGATGACTTTAACAAAGCTCGTGCGATGGCGTTGTTAGGCGATTTGGATATAAATTTTAATGCGAGATTCAAGCAACTAAGTAAAGGCACAAAGGAAAAATTGCAATTAAGCCTAATTCTTAGCCGTGATGCGGATATTTATATGTTTGATGAGCCCATTGCTGGGGTTGACCCAAAGGCGCGGGATTTGATATTTCGCCTAATTTTGGATAATTACAATAAAGACGCGAGTATCATCATCTCTACGCACCTTGTGCGCGATGTTGAGAGCATTTTAAGCAGTGCGATTTTTTTGCGCTATGGCGAAGTGGTGGCTTATGATTCGGTGGCGAATCTAAAGGCAAAATACGGCGATAAAAACTTAGAGGACATTTTCAAGGAGCTAGTGTGAAGATTTTTAATAAATTTAGCAAATTGCTAAAATACGACTTTTTGGAAAGTTTTTACTCGATTTTGCTAATAAATGGCATTTTACTCGCGCTTATGGCGATTTCAAAGGTTTTGATTGTAAGTGGCAGTTTGTCTATTATGTCGCTAATCTTGGCATTTGTGATTCCTGTGGGATATTTGCTAAGTTTAGTTTTTTTGACTATCACAATCATTCGGTTGCTTTATAATCGCATATTTACGCCTGATGGATATTTGACTTTCGCTTTGCCTGTGAGCCTAGATGCGATTTTAATCTCAAAGATTTTGGTTAGCGGGGTTTATGTGATTTTTAGCTCGTTTGTGATTGTCGTGTGGGCGTTGCTAATAAGCGAGATAATGAATATCGCCGACATTGCGGAGCTAATTAGGCTTTCTATGAATGAAGCGTTGTCTTTTGTGGTGATTTGGGGGATAAGTGGCTTTGTGGGCGTATTTTCGATGAGTGCGCTTGTGCTACTCATACTATCGATTTTGCATATCGGCGCAATCACGCGCTTTAGGACACTATGTGGAATCGCGCTATTTATGTTTTTTATGACGCTTGAAAGCATAGGATATGGATTCGTCCTTGCTGGAAATCCGCTAGACAGCGTTGAATCTCTGCAAAGCGTTGCAATTGCTGGGCTATTCTTTAATGTCATCAAAACTGCCATTTATTACTTTGCGGCGCGATATTTGATAGCCAATAAGTTAGAGATTTAGCGCAAAGGAGGTTTGTGAAAATGTTAGATTCGATTTTTAGTGCGATAAAACATAGCGCGTTAGAAGTGGATAAAATCCTAAAAAACGCGCATTTTGATTATGCGGATACAAAAAACAGCACGGGCGATTTACAGCTCACAAGCGATGTGGAGGCAAATGAAATCTTTAAAAACGCGCTTTTAGGGTTAGAAGCGGTAAAAGGCATCGCAAGTGAGGAAGAAGAAAGCGTGATTTATAAAGAGAGTGGCGAGGGCGCGTATTTGGTGGCGTTTGACCCGCTTGATGGCTCATCGATTGTGGATTCAAACTTTAGCGTGGGGAGCATTTTTGGCATTTACAATGGCGAATTTAGCGCAAAAAAACTCATCGCAAGTGGCTACGTGCTTTATGGTGTGCGATTAGAGCTAATCATCGCCCAAGAGGAAGTCGTGCGGTATGTTTATGACGGCGCACATTGGCGCTTTAGTGGGAATTTGGCATTAAAAGAGAGTGGCAAAATCAATGCGCCCGGTGGCACACAAAAGCATTGGCACACGAATCACAAATTGCTAGTCGAATCGCTATTTTTGGAAGGCTACCGATTGCGATATAGCGGTGGAATGGTGCCAGACTTGCATAATATTTTGATTAAGGGTGGCGGACTTTTTAGCTATCCTGCGACAAGCGATGCGCCAAATGGCAAACTCCGCGCACTTTTTGAGGTGCTACCTTTTGCGCTCATCTTTGAATGCGCGGGAGGCGCGGCGATTGATGGGAAAAATCGGCTACTAGATTTAGAGATTAGCGCAACTCATCAAAGTCTGCCCTGCTTTTTTGGTAGCAAATATGAAATTGAACGCGTAAAGGTGGCGTATAAATGAATCTAAAATGCGCGAATCTAAGGGAGGCGGTGTAATGGAAGCTGTAAAAGAGCAAAATGTTTATGAAAAGCAACTAGATTCAAAACTTACAGAATTGCAATCCTGCCAAAGCGAAAAGGGCGTAGATTCGTGCCTAAAATGCGCGAATCTTATCGGCTGTGAGTTGCGAAATGGCTATGTCGATGCTGTGTATCAAAGTATGAATGGCGGGACTAGCGGGGCGTTTGACTTTGATGGATAGAGCGAATCTTTGCACGATTCGCCGTGCGAATCAATATGTGAATCTTGGCGCGAATCTGTCTGCGAATCGCTACGCGAATCTGATTCGCCATTTGATTCGTTGCGCCAAAATACCAAAAATAAAAGGAATTTAACTTGAAAGATATATTTATAACTTCGCCGATTTATTATGTAAATGATATTCCACACATAGGACACGCCTATACGACAATCGCTTGTGATGCGTTTAAAAAATATCAGATTCTTAAAGGCAATAATGCGATTTTGCTAACAGGCACAGATGAGCACGGGCAAAAAATAGAAAATAGCGCAAAGGACAAAGGTAAAGCACCTCAAGAATATGCTGATGAAATTAGTGCAAAATTTCGCAATTTATGGGATTCTTTTGGAATCGATTATGACTACTTTGTTCGCACTACAGATG
>JBNMJF010000190.1:0-4355 GCA_050873665.1 Helicobacteraceae bacterium | reverse complement strand
ATCATTAGAATCCCAAAATTACTTTACTAAAATAAAAAGGCAAATTTTGATAGGCAATAGCGAATCTGCAGTCCACGCAATACAAACAAATCTAAATAGATTATGTCGCGCATTCCCACGCTCCACGCCTTTCATTAAATTATATATATATATATATATATGGTAAGACTCTCGCATTTTACGCGTTAAATAGCGCGAATCCTTATAAAAGTTTTTGTTTCGTTTGGCTTTTGTCAAAAGTAGAATCTCTCTATCCCATAGACTCTAATCCACAAAGTAAGACTTCACCGATTCGCTCTTATATCATTTATTTTACTCATTGCTTAAAGTCTCGTGCTTTGGATACTTCGCTACACTGCGTTCCGCTCAGTATGACGAATTATCCCCACTCCGTCATACTAAGCCTTTGTAAAAGGCGAAGTATCCACTTTGGCGATTCGCGAATCGCACTCGATTCACTCACTTTAAGCGAATCTATACGCTTAAGATTCACCACACCACACACCACTTTAAAAGGAATCAAAATGCAAACTTAAATCTTAAATTTTCACGCATTAGATTCGCGTGGTTAAAAGTGGTTAAAAAGTCGTGGCGGTAGAGATTCACCCTACAAAGGGCAGATAAATTTTAAAACAAAAAGAAAGGAAAAAAGACAATGAAAATCTTTAATAGATTAAACAAAATGGCGTTTCTCGCATTTGCGGGATTGGTAATCGGCGGTTGCGGATTTTTCGGGGATTTGTTTGGCGTGGTAAATGTAGATAGCACTCAAGGCAAATTCGGCGAAGGACAAAGCGTGTGCAATAATATCACTAAAAGAGATATATTTGGCTCGTATGATGGTGATTTATACACGATAGGCAAACTTTCAGGTGGGCTATCTGTCGAACAAGTTGAAAAAATACTCAATGTCCAAATTAGCTACATAGACATAAAGCGCAATGAAAAAGACAATATTTGCGGATTTGTGATGACTACGGATAGCTCATATAGCAAAGTTACGCTTACTTCGCAAGAGATAGGACAGCTAGAGATGGCATTAGCAGATAATAGTAGATATGGAGATTATGAGAAGTCTAAAGAAACCCAAAAGGTTTATTATACAGCCCTAAAATTTCTTAAATACATTAAGAGATGGAATATACCAAATAATGAGAAAGGGATAATCAATATATATAACTTAGGAATAACTCTATTAGGCTTAGATAAGACAACACCTGTGGGAATATATAGATTTGTATTAGGCAAACAGCAGGATTATAATGGATATACTTCTACTATCTACATTAGAGAGAATACGAACTTAGATGAATTGCGAGATTTGTTTGTTCAACAACCTTGTGGGCTTAATGCAATAAAAGAGTGTTTGGCTCATCTAAATGAAGCTCGTGCTATTACAAACTACGCTGAATCGGTGTTAAATCAACAAAGGAGATAAAAATGAAAAAGATAATATTTGTGCTAATGTTTAGCTTAGGATTGGTAAGTGCGGAGAATATCGATGCAGTATGTGGTGAGAATAAGAAGTATATGTCAGATTTTGAAGATGGTAGGATTTCGGAATTAGTAGTCGAAATAGTTGATAATACGGCTTATGATATGAGTAACAAGAAACAAAATGAAGCAATAATGAAACTATATAATCAGCTACATAGCCTTATATATAGTCAGCATAGCAAGGAGTTTAAGATAGATAATAAAGAGAGCATTTGTGCTTATATGAATGTATCTGATTTAAGCTTTCTAAATACGCAGCTAACACAAGATGATATAGAGCAGTTTGAGCGATATATGGCACAAAAGGGGTGGTATGAGGGCTACGAAGATGATAAAGAGTTATATTTGCAAATGCTAAAATTTTTCAAATATTATCACAAATATATTCCATCGTATAAAACAGCAGCATATTCTTTTGGCGCAATTATAAGTAAAATACAGAACTTAATAAAGCAAGACAATATCGGAATAGCTTTAGATAGATATGTATATGGCACATTTCAAGGTTCTTATAGTGAGCGTAATTTATCTTTTGATGACTTTAAAGAGAAAGTAACAAAAAAGACAGCTTGTAGCGAAGCCACAGCAAATTCAAAAGAGGAACTTGTTGAGTGTGCAAAAAATAAAAAGATATTGCCCCCTATTTTAAAATGGGCTGAATCTAATATGAAGCAATCCAAGCCAAAGGATTCAAAATGAGCGATGAATCCTACGCGCGATTTTTTAGCGAATTTGGCGCATATCTATCCAAAGAAAAAGAGCGCAAAATCAAGTGCGGAAATAATGACTATAATCCGTTGCTTGTGATTCGCAGTGCAAAAGATGAGGCAAAGTTGCATACAAGGATTTTGCATTCATTTTTGGATACAAATGGGGCGCATTGCCAAGATGATTTGTTTTTGCGATTTTTCTTAGAGACGCTAAATCTAAAAGAATGGTTTGGCGATACGGCAAATGCGCGTGTAGAAAAGGAATACTACATAACAAATGGCTTTATGGATTTGTATATTCACAATGGCAAAAAGCACATTATCGTGGAAAATAAGGTAGATTCGGGCGATGGCGATAAACAAATAGCAAAATATATGGATAGTTTGCGTAAAAATGGCTATGAAAATATCGCTGTGGTTTATCTCACAAAAATGGGTGATAAGCTAAGCGAAAAAAGCCTTAATAAATGGCGAATCAATGGTGATTATTTAGAATGCGGAAATGATAATGCGCTTTATCGGCAGATTGCTTATGCAGATGAGATTTTAGCGTGGATAGAAAAATGCCAAAGTAAAAGTTGCGTAGGCAATATCGCAAATCTAAACTACGCATTGCAATATTACAAGGACATAGTCCAAATCATCACAAATAAAAAGGAGAGTGTAATGAATATAGTGGATTTTTTAAAAGATTCAAAGGATTTTGAAATAGCGTTTGAGATTATGAAAAATAGCAAACAAATCAAAAACGCATATTTTGATAGAGAGTTGCAAAAACTGCGCGATGAGCCACAATTTAAGGGCTATGAAATTTTAAGCAAAGATGAACTTAGCAAAAAATATGGGCATCACATTGTTTGCAATAACTACGGCGATATTGCTAAAGTCATATTTAATAAGGACATAGAAAAGCAAACTTTTAAGATTGCTTTTTGCCTAGAGGACGCAACGGGAAATGCAAGTAAATGTGGAGCTACAAAACTAATAGTCGCCCTTTTGGTAAAGACAAATGATGCGAAGTTGCAAAATCAAAATTTGCCTACAAGATTATTTGAATTGACAGATTCAAAGGATTTTTTTAAATCGCATAAAGATGAGAAAAATGGCTTTTGGAGCTGGAATGACATTTGGGATAATATAGAAACCTACAAAGCCACTAAGTTTTTTAAGGAATATTTGGGTGGCGTAAATGAGGTAAATAAACGCTTAAGAGAGTGGGAATCTAATGCAGATTCAGAGATAGCAAAATTTGCTAGTGAAGTAAAATAAAAGGAGAAAAAAGATGAAAAGATTAAATAAAATCACACTAATTCTAGTGGCGGTAATGGGAATAGTGATAAGTGGGTGCGGAAGTGATATGAAAAAAGCACCGTTTGTTATAAGTGTAAATACTTTTAGAGACAACATTAGTGTAGATCTTAATAGTCCTTGTAAGAATGAAAAAATTTATAAAACAGATGAATCATTTCGTAAGTGCATTGATAATATATGGGGAAAGATAAAAGGTAATTGGAGTGTAATAAACCTAAAAGGTAGGCGTGATTGTGGAAAATTGCCTGTGAAAGTCAAAGATTGCCCACCTAAGGATAGAATGGATAGGGAGGAATCATACTCATTTACAATAAAAACAAAATTTGGCACATTTAAGTATGATACTAGCGATAAGAGCACTAAAACAAAATATGGCTATGCACCTATAGGCTATAAAGGAGGCGCAAAATGAAAAGACTAATCAATAAATCACTAGCGATTCTAACGCTAATCGCTATGGCAGTAACAATGAGCTATGCAAATAAAAGCGAAGCACCGATTCTTATTGGTAATGATAGAAATTATGTAAGAATTTACCCTGTGGATTATATAACTATCCATAGTATCATAGTGGGTAAGCAAAATGGTAGTTGCAAAGTAGATATAAAGGACATAAAATTTGGTCGCAACAAAAAGCTAGGAGAGCAACTAAATTGGATTAATGAGGGCGAGATTGACTTTTATCGCTCTTATGGTGCTTTATGTCGCCCTAGTAGCGATGAAAATCAAAATGATAAATATATCATCGTGCTAACTACGAATTTCGGTAGCTATGTGTATGAATATAGTTATGCGGAATATGAAAAAGCGAAAAAAGAAAATAAAGAGTATATCTTT
>JBNMJF010000189.1:0-4401 GCA_050873665.1 Helicobacteraceae bacterium | reverse complement strand
ATTTAGGCGCGAAAACGGCACTAAAATACGGCATAAAAGTCATAAAGCCCCTTGTCGTCATCGTCTCACTTGCAATGTGCGTGAAGTTGCTGTTTTTTTAGCTAAGATTCGCGCTAGATTCGTGCAACTACGATTTGGCAAGATTTTTGCGTAAGATTTGCGCGAATCGCTACCCAAAAACCCCACAAATCCCACAAAACTTTTTTTGATTTAAATCAATCCCAAAATCTTAGCATTGTGCTATGATTTCGCATCTGCAAAGATATTTTTTTAATAAGGAGTTACGATGGGCAAAATTTTAGGCGTTTTGGGCGGTATGGGTCCAGCTGCGGCGGCTGAGTTTTTGAGGCTTTTAGCACTTCACACACCAGCGAAAACTGACCAAGAGCATATCATCACTTATATGATAGGCGACCCTACGATACCCGATAGGACGGAGTTTATCTTAGGTGGCAGTGTGAATCCAGCCCCAAAAATCGAGGAAAATCTAAATAAATTAGTTGCAATGGGCGCGGAAATCCTAGCTGTGCCTTGCAATACGGCGCATTTATTTATCGATGAAATGGAGCTAAAAATCCCTTTGATTCATATCATCAAAGAGACGATAAAAGCGACATTGGCACTAGATTCACGCGCATTTTTAATCTCAACGCTAGGCACGAAATGCAGTGGGCTTTTTGAAAAGCACTCTAAGGATTTGGGGCTTGAGATTATCACGCCTGATAATAGCATTTCAAATCTCGTGCAGGAGAGCATAAACTACATAAAGGCAAATGATATGAAAAAAGGCGGAGAGCATATCAAAAAAGCGATTTTAAGCCTATGGGAGCGCGAAAATATGCCTGTAATTTTGGGCTGCACGGAGTTGCCACTAGCTTATGCGGCAAGTGGCTTGGAGAGTGAGCGAGTAGTATCGAGCTTAGAAGCACTAGCGAAGGCTTGTGTAAAGGCTTGTAAGTAGTGATTCGCGCAAAGATTTGGCGAATCCAAAAAATAAAAGGAGCAAAAATGGACATTATGGTTATTTTACAAGTTATCGTCTTATTTGGCGGTATATTTTTGGGTATAAAGATTGGCGGAATGGGCGTGGGCTACGCTGGAGGCTTGGGCGTGATTATTATGACGCTATTTTTGGGAATGGATACAAAAATGAGCTACATTCCCATAGATGTGATTTTAATCATCGCTTCGGTGATTTCGGCAATCACGGCGTTGCAAGTGGCTGGAGGGTTAGACTATTTGGTGCAGATTACGGAAAAATTCATACGCAAACACCCTAAGCAAATCAACTACATTGCGCCGATTGCGGCGTATTTGCTTACGATTTTGGCTGGGACTGGGCATACAGCGTATTCTATAATCCCTGTCATCGTGGAAGTCGCCAAAAGTCAAAATATCAAGCCAAGTGCGCCTTTGGCGTTGAGCGTGGTTTCATCGCAAGTCGCTATCACGGCGTCTCCCATTTCAGCGGCATTTGTGGCGATGACAGGCGTTTGCGAACCGCTTGGCGTGAGCTATCCTATGTTGCTACTGATTTGCATTAGCACGACTTTTGTGGCTATGCTAATTACTAGCTTTATAGTAAATAAATTTTACAATTTAGACTTAAGCAAAGACCCCGTGTATAAGGAGCGACTAGCAAAAGGGCTAATCGCCGAAGTAAAAGCAGCGCAGTATAAAGAATTGCAACCCTACGCCAAACGCTCTGTGGCAATCTTTTGCATTGGCGTTTTTGTCATAGTGGCGTATGCACTTGCGATTTCGCCTACTATCGGGCTTATAGAGCCTGTGATTTTGGGACGCGATAATGCGATTATCAGCTTTATGCTAACTGTGGGTATGCTAATTGTGATGCTTTGTAAGGTGGATTCAAGCAAACTTATCCCAACTTCGACTTTCCAAAGCGGTATGAATGCGTGTATTTGCGTTATGGGAATCGCGTGGTTAGGCAATACTTTTGTAAATGGACATTTGGATTCGCTAAAAGATTTCACAAGCCAAATCATCTCACAATATCCGTTTATTTTGGCGATTGCGCTATATTTCCTAAGCTGTCTGCTCTACTCACAAGCCGCCACGGCAAAGGTTGTAATGCCAGCAGTGGCTTTGGCACTCGGTATGACAAGCCCAGAGAATTCGCAGCAAGTTTGGATTTTGGTGGCTAGTTTCGCGGCTGCTTCAGGGCTATTTATACTGCCTACTTATCCTACGACACTTGCTGCCATCGCAATGGACGACACAGGGACTACGAGAGTGGGTAAATTTGTCTTTAACCACTCATTTATATTGCCCGGCACGATTATGATAGCAATATCTGTGTGCTTAGGATTCATCGTAGCACCGATTTTGTTGTAGGATTTTGATAGATTCGCGATTCTATCGCGAATCGCACTATGCTGTGTCCCCCGCTTTGTCATTATGAAATGTGGCGAAACTTGCGTTTCTTTTCGTCATTGCAAGGGCGAATCTTAGAGTTGCACGAATCAATCCACTCTACTTTGCTCGTCATACTGAGCGTAGCGAAGTATCCAAATCTAGCGAATCTACAAAAATAACAAATCAAAGACCCAAAAGCGAATCAAATGGATTATAGTCTAGGAGATAAGAGAGGATTCTACTTTTTGCAAAAGCAAAAAGTAGCAAAAACTTTTACAAGGATTCACACTTTAAATAACTAAAGGCAAAATTTTGCAAATTTTCGCTATAATGCCCGATATATTTACGCAAAAATTTAGATTTTGCGCTAAGTGTAGTTTCATTTTTGGAGTTTTGGAATGAAAAAAATCCTATTTGGCGTTAGCGATACGGAGGAATGCCGACACGCGGTGGATTGCCTTGTGAAGCTATTTAGCGGGATTGCAGAGTTTGAGATTTCTTTGCTACGCGTGGTTAGCGAGGTTTTGGTATATGCCGAATCTGGCGTTTATGATTATGAGAATATCGCCGCCACGCAAAATGCCGAATCTGACGCGCTTTTGAGCGAATTTGAGGCGAAATTTTTGGCGCATAATATTAAGGTGCATAAGATTGTGAAGCGCGGAAATGCCGCTGATGTGCTGTTAGAGTTGGCAAATGACCACGATTTGCTGGTGATTGGGGAGAGTGAGAGTTCGATTTTGCATCGAATCTTTAATTCGCACCAAGATTTATTTATCTCGGCATCGCCCATTCCCGTGCTGATTGCCAAATGATTGGGCGAATCTAAAAGGAGGATTTATGAAAAAGTTACTATCCATTTGCGCGAGTGTGAGCGTCCTAGCCGTAGGCGCGAGTGCCTTTGAGTTTGGCTATATGGGAAATACAATCTTTGGAATGGGCGGAAGTGGCGTAGGATTGGCAAACTCCGCTTGGGGATTGTATTACAATCCCGCTCTGCAAGGCGTAGATAACACCTACAAAATCGGCTATTCGCTAGGTGCGCGAATCAAAGAACACGGCTTAAGCGAATTAAAAAACTTTGATTTGGGTGCTATCGACACAAACTCCATAGACACGATAAACGCGCTACTAAACGACAACGAAGTCGCCATAACTAGCGAAAATGGCATTGTTTTGCAAGTGCCACTAAAAGTCAGCGCGAGATTAAGCCACAGCATAGGGCTTGGGCTATTTTACACAAAGCGCAGTGCGGTAAATTTCACTGGATATTTAAACGCAGGGACAACCGACATAAATAGCGTCAATAACGCCTTTATGGTTACAAACACGCTTGATACGCTTGAGATTCCGCTAAGCTACACTATGCAAGTCTATACGGGCGGATTTGGGACATTTCACGCGGGGATTGCGCTAAAGTATATCTACGCAGGGCATAGCTCTAGCAAGACAAAGCTGACAAAAGACACCGATGTGGCGAATCCTTTTAATGACATTTTCAAAACGCCCACAGGTGCTAGGACGCATACCATTGGCGTGGATATAGGCTTGGCTTACGCGCTTCCCAAAGAATACCTTATCATAGGCGTTGTAGCGAAAAATCTAAACTCCCCCGTGCTAAAGGCGAATCATTTGAGCGCAAACGGCATTCCCGCAAATAATGATAAGCTAAAAATGGACGCGCAATATCGCTTAGGCATTTCTACAAGGGCGATTCCGCTTACGACTTTGGCAATGGACTTTGACTTAAAGCCTAATTACGAATTCAGCGGATTCAACACCAAAGTCGATAATACGGCGAATTCTATCGGCGTGATTCGCAGACAGGTGCAATATATTAGCTTTGGAGCTATGCTAAATGCGGGGATTTTGGACTTGCGATTGGGAGCAGCAAAGGACATTAAAGAGAAAAACGCCAAAGACGGGTGGATAGTGAGCGCGGGAATCGGCTTTGGCTACTTTGACTTTTCGTTTTTCTCAAGCACTAAAATGTCAAAGCTTATTTCTAAAGTACCTACTGAATTT
>JBNMJF010000188.1:0-4438 GCA_050873665.1 Helicobacteraceae bacterium | reverse complement strand
GGGGTAAGTGGAGTGTGGGAGGAATTTTGCGGAGTTTTAGAATGTGGCGCGTTGTGAGAGTGTATGATTTGCGAATGAAGTGAGTTAGATTTTTGTGAATCGTTAGCGGATTTTATGCCGTGAGTGGTTGTCCCCCCCCCCAATAATGCGTGCGATATTTTGTGCTTTTGCACTATTGCCAAAAATCTGCGCAAAAGTATTCATATTAAAGGGTAGATTATAGATTTCGCCTTTATAGTTTGCAAGGGGAGAGTTTATGAAGTGGTTAAACTCGCAAAATTGATTTATGTATTTCCAAATCTCACGCTTTGTGGTGTGGAAAATATGTGCGCCGTATTTGTGGATATTTATGCTTTGTCCGTGCGAATCAAAGCCTTGCGTGTAGCAGTTGCCACCGATATGATTGCGCTTGTCAATCACAAGGCACTTTTTGCCTTTTTTGCTCGCTTCATAGCAAAAGACTGAGCCAAAAAGCCCAGAGCCAACGATAAGATAGTCGTAACGATTCATTTTTGCCCTTGCATTAAAAAATCAAAGCCGAAATTGTAGCATAAAATTTTGGCGGATTCATAAAAGCATTTTTGCTATAATCCCAAATTTTTAAGTTGCAATGTTAAGGATAGAGTTATGATTTTTATCGATGCGTGTTTGCGCAAACCCACGCCATATACGCCCATTTGGCTTATGCGTCAGGCTGGGCGGTATTTGAGCGAATATAGAGCGGTGCGAGAGAGGGCTGGTAGCTTTTTAGAGCTATGCAAAAGCGTGGATTTAGCCACGCAGGTTACGCTTCAGCCTGTGGAGATTTTTGATATGGACGCGGCGATTTTGTTTAGCGATATTTTGGTTGTCCCGCTTGAGATGGGGTTAGAATTGGACTTTGTGGCAAATGAGGGACCGAAATTTCATAGCACGATTCGCAACGAAATGGATTTTAGCGCATTAAAAAGCAACATTAGCTACAAGCTAAGCTATGTTTATGATGCGGTGAGTGCGATTCGCGCCAAACTCCCAAAAGATAAGGCTTTGATTGGCTTTTGCGGTGCGCCTTGGACTTTGGCGACTTATATGATTGAGGGGCAGGGCAGTAAAACTTACACGCATTCTAAGAAAATGCTCTATACGAATCCGCAGCTATTAAAAAGCATTTTAAGACGCATAAGCGAGGAGCTAAAGGCGTATTTGGAGGGGCAGATTAAGGCTGGGGCAAATGCCGTGATGATATTTGATTCGTGGGCTGGTGCGCTTGAGCCTAGCGCGTATATGGAGTTTGGATTTAAACACATTTTGGATATTGTGGATTATTTGAAAGCGCAATATCCAAAAATCCCCATAATCGTGTTTCCAAAAGGTGTGGGTGGATATTTGCAATACTTTGGCGATATAAAGGGCGTGAATTTTGAAGTTTTTGGCGTGGATTGGGGTTGTGATTTGAAAAATGCCAAAGAGATTTTAGGCAAAAAGTTCGTCCTGCAGGGGAATTTAGAACCAGCAAGATTATATGATGAAAAGGCAATGGAGGCGGGAATCGATGAGATTTTAAGCATTATGGGCAAAAAAGAGGGACATATTTTTAATTTAGGACACGGAATGTTGCCAGATTTGCCCCGTGAGAGTGCAGCAAAACTCGTGCAAATAATTAGAGAAAAAACAAAAAGATAAAATGAATATCATCTTTGGACCCGTGAAGTCTCGCCGATTTGGCAACTCGCTTGGCATAGATTTATCGCCCACAAAGAAACAATGCAATTTTGACTGCGTGTATTGCGAATTGCGTGGCGCAAAAAGCGTGGAGCGATTTGATGATATTTTGCCACTAGATTTATTGCTTGACGCCACGAAAACCGCGCTAAAGACGCATAAAAATATCGATGTTTTGACGATTACGGCAAATGGTGAGCCGACATTGTATCCGCATTTAGAGGCGTTTATTACCGCAATCAAGCCATTTTTGCCATTAGGCGTAAAAACGCTAATCTTAAGCAATGGCTCAAGATTCGGCGATAAAAGCGTCCAAAACGCACTAAATCATTTTGATATGGTGAAATTTAGCTTAGATTCGGCGTATCAAAAAACTTATAAAAAAATCGATAGGATTCATAAAAGTTTAGAGCTAGATTCGATAATGAGTGGCATTGAATCTTATGCAAAGATTCGTCGTAATGTGCTTATTTGTGAGATTTTGCTAGTGAAAAATATCAATGACAATGATGAATCTATGATTCCACTAGCGGATTTTTTGCGTAAAATAGGCGTTGATAGAGTGGATATAGGCACGATTGATAGACCACCTGCTTATAATGTTAAGCCTGTGGATAGGGGACAAATTTCTAATATTTCTAAGCTATTTTATAATCTTTGTGTGAGTATTCCTAAACGCAAAACAACGCCGAATGATTTAGGCGATTTGGGCGATTTTAGCGATTCAAACGCCACAAATCGCCTTGATTTAAGCGAATCTGAAATTTTAGATTTGCTAAAACGGCGTCCTTTGGAAGTAAATGAAATCCATAATATGCTCTCCACAGATTCGCTAAAATGCCTACAAAATCTGCTAGATTCAAACCAAATCAAAATAAAATCCGTAGGACAAATCACATTTTACTTGCCATAAAATTTTGCTTAAATCAACAAAAAAAATGCTATAATCGCATTTTTGATTTTAATAACAAAGGCTAAAAATGGGATTTTTTGATACATTAAAAGAAGCATTTGCGCCACCACCAGAGGAAGAAAAACCCGCTCCAAAGAAAGTCTATGAGGGCAATTTTTTTACCGTGGCGCGCACAGGCAGTGAGGCTGAAGTGAGAGCTGCGCTAGAGCAGGGTGCTAGTGTGTTTATCAAAAATGCCGAGCATTGCACACCGCTAATGTTTGCCGCAGAGGAAAACACCGACCCCGGCGTAATAAAGGCGTTGATAGAAGCTGGAGCGATTGTGGAGTATCCTACAAAGGGCGGTGCTACGCCACTTATGGGTGCGGCGCAAAAAAACAAAAACCCTGAGGTTTTACAGGCTTTGATTGACGCAAAGGCACAGGTGAATAAAATCAACGACATAGGCTTCACACCGCTAATCTATGCTGCTGCTTACAATCCAAACCCTGAATTTACGATTCGCCTTATCAAAGCGGGGGCGAATGTGAATTTTACGAACAAATTTAGTCGCTCTGTGTTTATCTACGCCGCGCTAAATACCAAGAATGTGGAGATTTTGCGGATTTTGCTTGATTATGGCGCGAATCCCAATCAACTTGATTTAAACAAAATGAAAGCGTTTGAGATTATGAAAAAAGAGGGCAAAACTAGCCCTGATAGCGAAGTCTATAAGTTTTTACAAGAAATTGAGACAAATGGATATAAAAAGCGTATTTAAGATTCGTGCGTAAATTTTTGCGTATTTTGCGTGAATAGCGTGAATCTTGCGAATCTATTTTAGGGCAAATCGCATTTAAGGCGAATCTAAGATTCGCCAAAGCTATCAAACTTTAGTGCGAATCAATCCGATTCGCCCACAAATCTTAACATTTCCCACAAATAATCTTTTTAGAGTTTCACTACAATTTTGGCTTTTAGATTCGTAAAAAGGAGAAATCGCAATTGAGAAAAATTTTAGTTTGTCTAATTGCTATTTTTTGCGCCCTAAACGCACAATCAAAAGACACAAAAATTATTGAGCTTTATGAAAGCCCCACTTGCGGGTGCTGTGAGCTTTGGGCGGAATATATGCAGAAAAATGGCTATAAAGTCAATATCCACAAAGGCTGGGATTATCTGCAAGTCAAGGAGGATTTTGGCATTAAAGATGAGTTTCAAAGCTGTCATACGGGCGTGATTGAAATTGAGGGCGAAAAATTCGCGCTAGAAGGGCATTTGCCGTTACGCGCGATTGAATGGCTTGTAGCGACTAAGCCCAAAGGCGCAATCGGCATATCCGCGCCCGGAATGCCACAAGGTAGCCCCGGAATGGAGCAGGGCGCATTTGAGGAATATCCTGTGGTGGTGCTTTACAAAAACGACAAAAGCGAAGTGTTAGGCATTTTCAAAGGCGATAAAGTCGTAAAAAGCGATAAGATTAAGTAGGGATTTTTTATAGATTCGGGGTGAATCGTGGCTTTGCGCCATGAATCTTAAAATCATATATTCGCCCCCGAATCCTACAATATTTTTTATCCAAAATCAGCGCAAATCTCACACAATCCTTGCGTCTTTAGTGGATTCGCCATCGCTTAGGGCGATAATGTCATCTTTTTGCAAGTCTTTTAGTGCGATTATTGCGCCGTTTTTGGTAATTTGCACAAATCCCTTTTCTACCAAAAATTTTGGATTGCGCGATTCTAAAAGTGCCTTTAGTTGCGAAAGATTTGCCACTTTGTTTTCTAAAAAGCGCGACATTGCGCTATTTAGCGCGTTTTGTTGATTTAGCGATTCGCCTTTTTG
>JBNMJF010000187.1:0-4489 GCA_050873665.1 Helicobacteraceae bacterium | reverse complement strand
ATTACGGCAAAATTATTTGCGATAGATTCGCTATTCTCGCGTGGATTTGTGCTTTGATTTGCATTAGATTCGCCACTATTGCGTGGATTTGCGCTATTTTTAGCATTTTCTAAAAGCCATTCATTGACTTTTGCGATGACTAGATTCGCCTGACTTACGCGCAAATCAAAGCTATATAAATTTATGCTTTGCGTTTGTGAGCGCAATTTTTCAAGTTGCGAAATTTTGCCACTATTTAGATTAAAGCTGTATTTAAAGCCCTGCTCTACGGCAAACCCAAGCATTTTTTGCAAAAGATTCGCGTTATATTTGGTGCAAGTAAAATAAAGCACGATATTCGTAAAATCCGCGCATTTGCGTAAGATTCGCATTTCTTTGGTGCTTAAAATGCCATCAATGTAAAGAAAAATCTGCTTATATGCCCGTAAATACGGCTCATTTATGCGAAAATCTGCGCTTTTATCGTAAAGTCCGCGCTTTTTTAGCTCATCATTATATGCGCGATAAATGCCCTCCAAAACCCGCAAATGGTCGCTGTAATCGCCGTAAGTATCGTGCGTATCAATGTCGCTAATTTTCACACAAGCCGAATCCAACTCATCAAAAAACTGAAAAACAAAATTTGAGCCCTCCAAAAAGCGCAAAAATGAGCTATCAAAGCCAAAATTCGTGAGATTAGAATTTGTGAGATTCGCGCTATTTTGCGCCTTAAAATTTTGGATAGCATTCCACAAAAAAAGCGGACGCAGATTTTTTGGCAGTTTCGCGCCATCACAAATCACAACTTCGCCAAAAAAATCGCCAATGCTTTTCACAGGCGGTAAAAAGGGCGCATTTTGGCTTTGACAAAAATTTAGCAACGCTCGGTGCGATGAGAAAACAAAGAGATTCATAGATGACTTGCGATTGTTTGCGCTACGATTTTCTTGCTAAAGCCAAAGTGCTTAAACACCGCTTCGCCCTTGCCACTTTTCCCAAAGCTATCGATACCGATGACAAAATCCGCGAATCTATACCACTCTAAGGCGCGTGAGGCTTCTAGGGCGAAAACTTTGGGCTTAGATTCGGGCGAATCTTTAGAATTAGATTTAGGCGAATCACTTGAATCTTTTTGCAAATCGCTTGAATTGTGCCCTAAGATTCGCGCTATAAATGCGCTATCTTGGCGTATCAGCAAATCAAAGCACGGCACAGAAACCACGCGCACAGCAATGCCCTGCGATTCCAAAATCTGCGCCGAATCTAGCACCAAATGCACTTCGCTACCGCTAGATATTATCACTACTTTTTTGGGCGAATCTATGTGTGAATTTTGGCGCGAAGGCGAATCTTTTGGCGAATCCTTATGCAAATCCCCGTGCGAATCGCCAAAATCCCTCACAATATACGCGCCTTTTTCGCAATCCATATTTTGCGATTCGATTATAGGCAAATTTTGGCGCGATAGCACAAAAGCGCAAGGCAGATTTTGGGATAGCGCGACTTTCCAACACTGCGCATTTTCATTGCCGTCCGCTGGGCGAAAAACTAGCAAATTTGGCATAGCACGAAAATGGCTTAACTGCTCGATAGGCTGGTGCGTTGCGCCATCTTCGCCCACGCCGATAGAATCGTGCGTCCAAATATAAAACACGCGCAGATGGCTAAGCGCGGCGATTCGCACACTCGCGCTCATATAATCGCTAAATACAAAAAATGTCGCACAAAACGGCGTAAAAAGCCCATAAGCTGCGATTCCATTACAAATCGCGCCCATAGAATGCTCTCTTATGCCAAAGTGCAAATTCGCCCCGTGCGGAAAATCGCCACTATTTTTAAGCGCAGTGTTGTTTGACGGGGCTAAATCCGCGCTACCACCGATGAATCCTTTGCAACTATCGGCGATTGCATTTAAAATCGCCCCATTTGTTACGCGCGTAGCGACACCTTTGGGGTAATTGTCCTTGCTAAAATGCGGAAAATTTATTGCGCTAAAATTAGGGTGCATAAGGGATTGTAGCAAAGATTTTTTACTAGATTTTTGCAAGGTTTTTTGCCATATTTGATAGTGCATATCGCCCACTTCTATGGCGCTCTCAAAGGCGATTTTGGCGTCCTTTGGAATCACAAACTCGCCACCTGCAAACTCGCCACCGACTTGCTTTTTAGCTCTAGCCAAAAGCTCCGCTCCCAAAGGTGCGCCGTGCGATTTGTGGCTACCTTCTAAATCCAATGCGCCTTTTGCGATTTTGGTTTTGGCGATGATTAGCGTGGGTTTGGTGGCTTTTTTGGCGCGATTTAGTGCCGAATCAATTTGCTTAAAATTATGCCCATCAATCTCAAGGACGCTAAATTTTTGCGCCAAAAACCGCGCCTTAATATTCTCATCAAAGGCGATTTTCGCGTTTCCCTCAATTGTGATATTATTGCTATCATAAATCAAAATTAGATTATTTAGCCTATGCAAACCCGCCAAAGAACACGCCTCGTAGCTTATGCCCTCCTGCAAATCGCCATCGCCACAAAAGCAATAAACCTTGTGATTTATAAGATTTTTGCCAAGTAATTTTTGCGCGTATTTACTTGCAAGGGCGAATCCCACAGCATTTGCAATGCCCTGCCCCAGCGGTCCTGTGGTAATCTCTACTCCCTCACAAAGCCCATACTCGGGGTGTCCCGCAGTCTTTGAATCTAACTGCCTAAAGTTTTTCAAATCCTCTAAACTGACATCATATCCGCTTAAATGCAAAAAGCTATAAAGCAACGCACTCGCGTGTCCGCCACTAAAAACAAGCCTATCGCGGTTTATCCATTTTGGCTCTTTTGGGTTGTGGATTAGGTGCTTTGAGAGAATGGCGAGTATGTCGGCAAGCCCCATAGCCACGCCGGGGTGTCCGCTGTTTGCCCTTTGCACCATATCCGCGCTTAAAAATCGTAGCGTGTTTGACATTTTTTGCTCTAAATCCATTTGTGAAGTCCTTTATACTTGGGGTTTTGCGACTTTTTTAAGCGCAGAATTTAAAAGCAAAATTTTAGCAAAAAATGCTAAAAATATTTACAAGATTTTAAATGCGCGTGGCAGGGTTTTTGTCATTATAAGATTCGCGTAGCGATTTGTGGCAAATCTAACAATTCGTCATTACTTAAGCGTAGTGCGTAGCACGAGCGAAGAATCCAAAAAAATAAAGTCCGCACGAAGTACGAAACATTGCAAAAGTTTTTGCTACTTTTTGCTTTTGCAAAAAGTAGAATCTCTCTCTATTCTTTAGTCTCTAATCCGCCAAGTGAGGCTATTTTGATTCGCTTTTGGGTCATTGATTTGTTATTATTTGAGATACACTGGATTTGGATACTTCATTCGCATTAAATTATACAATTCGCGCTACAAAATCACCAAAAGATTTATAAGATTCGCAATTTTGGCGATTTGGTTCTTTCACATTGATATATACGATGTATTTCGGAGCGAAAATCGTGGCTGTGCGAGGCGAACGAATGAGACGCACTTGGTGTGCGTTGCAGTGAGTGAGCCGAAGCACTCTGCGATTTGCGCCCGAAAGACGCGTATAGAGGGGCTGATTTGGCGTTCGACTAGATTATCAGGGCATAGATTGCATACCAGTTTGATAAACCTGTAAAATTATCACCTAAATTTAAACGCAAAAAACAGCGAACTAGCTCCAGCCTACGCAAGAGCTGCGTAGTCTTAACTCTATTTTCGGAGCGGGATTTTCGTAATTTCTAGCGGTTGCGGAAGTCTCTCATCTCTAGCTAGATGCGCTTTTATCGATATTTGGGGCGATTAAAAGCAAAGATTTACCCAGATTGCTTATGCGTGGGGCGAATCACAGCGCGTAAAAAGACTTATGATTCGGCTTTAAGTATGTCGAGGTCTATGGCTACATATTTTAGGACTGGGGTTCAATTCCCCACAGCTCCACCATTTTCTTACATTTCTAATCATTTCATAAATTCATTGTTACGAATCTACGCAAATTCAAGCATATTTTTATTTTTTATCATATTTTTAATATCAATTCTTATTTTTTAATTTATCTTTAAGGTTTTGTTAATTATTATTCGCTTTGTAAAAATGATTTTGATTCTTAAATAGGATTTACAGATATGAAAATAAAGAGATTTTTTGCGCGTATAAGCGCGATTTTGGCGATTTTTTTCTCTCAAAGTTTGGCAGATTCAAATGCGATAGATTCAAGTAAATCAAGCGCAAAGATTGATTCTGCCCCCCCCATTTGCAACATTTGCGAATCCATAAAAATCCCAAATATTTAGCGCAAGTTGATTCAAACGATTCAAACACCGATTCAAGCGATTCAAAAGATTCAAGCACAGATTCAGCCCATAGCGATGATGAAAACTACGGCAATTACGAAGTTGTAGATATTGGCACTTCTACGATTCGCGCTAAAGCCGAGTATGAGACATATCAAAGCGGTAGTGGCGTGAGTAAAAATCTACTAGATTCAAGCCCAAGTGGAAATGGCGATAT
>JBNMJF010000186.1:0-4531 GCA_050873665.1 Helicobacteraceae bacterium | reverse complement strand
TATTCGAAGTGTGCGTTGTCGGGGTGCTCGTAGTTCGCGGTATCAAGGTAGTGTGTCTTTGTGCGTAGGCACGCCTCCATAATTGCCAAATCTTGGTAAGGCAAAGCCACATTTACCACGAGTTTTGGGTGGTATTTCTCTATCAAAGCCACCACAGATTCCACACTATCAGCATCTACTTCATCGATTTCAATCTCCCCAAAGCCCTTAGCGCGGATAGAATCCGCAATCGCCTTGCATTTAGACAAAGTGCGCGAGGCTAATATAATGCGCGAAAACACACCACCAGATTCAGCGCGATTCATCGCCATTTTGTGTGCCACCACGCCACCTACACCACCTGCTCCGATTTGTAAAACACACGCCATTTTACGCCCCCTTTTTTACTTTAATACATTTGCGCATTTTAGCAAATTTTGCGTTGTATTTCTTTATCTACCCAACAATCCCAAAGTAAAAAATCGCCCCAATCACCACAGGCACGACAAATTTCACATAATAAAACCACACTTTTACCCATCTGCCTTTAATTGCGCCATTATTACTAATCTCATCTATCGCTTCATCTTTCATCACCCACCCCACATACACACAGCACAAAAACGCCGTAAGCACGAAAAGCACATTGCCACTGATAAAATCAAAGCTATCAAAAATATTTTTATTCCCCACGATTTTTATGTCGCGCCAAGCCCCATAGGATAGTATGCAGGGCAGATTGCCAAGCACAAAGATTCCACCCAAAGTGAGATTGATTGCGGTGCTTTTGGATAGTTTAAACTTCTCTTCTAATACGCTAATGATGACTTGATAGATTGGCAAACTTGTTGTGAGCGCAGCTACAAGCAGTAAGATAAAAAACAAAGCGCATATAAAAGTGCCAAATTTCACATACGAAAAGGCTATGGGTAGCGTTTCAAAGACAAGCGAGGGACCTTTATCTGGGGAAAGCCCCGCGCTAAAAAGGGCTGGGAATATCATAAATCCCGCTAAAATGGCGATTATGGTGTTTAAGATTCCCGTGTATGTAGCGGTTTTGATGAGATTTTCATCTTTTTTAAGGTGTGATGAAAGCGTTATCATCACGCCAAAGCCAAGTGAGAGCGCGAAAAAGACTTGCCCTAGCACATCAATAAAAAGTTTTGGAGTGATTTTGCTAAAATCAGGGTTTAGATAAAATTTCACGCCCTCAAATGCGCCGTCCAAACTTAGATTCCGCACGATTACGATGATTAGGCATAAAAAAAGCAATGGCATTAGGAATTTCACTGCCTTTTCTATGCCTTCAATGATTCCGCGCTTTAAAATGACATAGTTTAGCGCGACAAAAAGCGTGGTAAAAATGCCAATAAATAGCGGATTATGCTCGATATTTTGCGTGTAAAAGGCGTTTGTGTATTCTTTGCTTACAGGTTGCGAGAGATTAAAATCCCCAAAGATAAGATTATAAATATACACCAAAACCCAGCCCCCAAGCACCATATAATACGCCATTATCCCAAAGCTCCCTAAAAGTCCCAAATATCCCACGCCACGCCACGATTTGCTATGCGAATCGCCCCCAAAGCAATCCACGCTGTTTTTGTGTGCTTTGCGTCCTATGACATTTTCGACTAAAATCACGGGGATTCCGATAAGTATCATCGCCACGCAAAAGACTAGCACAAACGCCGCGCCACCATTTTCACCCACAAGGTATGGGAATCGCCAAGTCGCGCCAAAGCCTATGGTAGCCCCCGCAACTGTGAGGATATAAGCTAAAGTGCTACTCCAAGTCTGCCGTTGGTTTGAATCTTGCTTTAAATCTTTCATAATTGTGCCTTTTTGTTGATTTTACGCCACAAAATAGGGCGTTTATAGAAAAATTACTAATCCCAAAAACGAATCCAAAGCAAATTTCATTCTCACAAATGCCCCTGATATTCCTTGCCAAAATGCTCCAAACTCGCCAAAACGGCATTTAGTTTTTGCCCTAGCTCTGTTAGCGAATACTCCACTTTGGGCGGGACTTGCGCATAAATCTTGCGCTTGATAATCCCCGCACTCTCTAACTCACGCAGATTTTGCGTTAGGACATTTTGGCTAATGCTTTGATTTTTAGTCGCGCTTAGGGACTTTTTTAGCTCTCCGAATCGCATTTTTTCTTTTAATAAATCCCTAACAATTAGCACTTTCCATTTGTTGCCGATGAGATTTAGCGTGGTTTCCACAGGGCAGGGCGAAAAAAACTGCTTATGATATAAACTTTGCATTGCGAATCCTTTGAAAAAAATTAAAAAAGTTGCGATATTATAACAAAATTTCAAAAATTTTTGCTTAAATTTTTTCATATTTGACGCAATAGTCCTAAAAATGATATTATATTATAAAAAAATCCCTACTTGATTTTTAGATATTACTCTACTATAATTCCGCCACGCTAAAAGCGAAATCCTTTTGGCGAATCTAAAAACCAAAAAATCAAAGGAGGCAGAAATGTCAAAGTTTAGTAAAATCTCATTTGGTGCTGAGCCACGCACGGAGTTTAAGGAAGCAATGGGCTTAAGTGGCTGTGAAATCTCATACAACGCGCTCCCAGCGGGTGCTGCTGTGCCATTTTATCACGCACACAAGCAAAATGAGGAAGTTTATATCATTTTGCAAGGTGATGGCGAAATGGAGCTAGATGGGCAAAAAGTCGCGCTTAAGGCAAATGACGCATTGCGTGTCGCGCCTAGCGTTATGCGTAAAATGTCGGCGAAAACGGATTTGCGCTTTTTGTGTATTCAGGTAAAGGAAAATAGCCTTACGCAATGGACGCAAAATGACGGCATTATGGGCGAATAGAAACGATTCAAAAAAGGAGAAAAATATGAGAAATAATAGACGAGCCTTTTTAAAGGCTTCGGTTTTGGGCGTAGGATTGGCAGTTTTAAGCAGTAGTGCTTTTGGCAAAAATATAGCAAAAGCAAAAATGAATATCGCGGTTTTGGCAACCACAGGCAAAGCAGGGCGACTTATCACGCTAGAGGCGTTAAGTCGGGGACATAGTGTGAGTGCGATTGTGCGAAACGAATCAAAGGCAAATGATTTGGCTAAGGCAGGTGCAAAAGTCATTCAAAAGGACATTTTTAAGCTTGAATCGCGCGATTTGAGTGGCTTTGATATTATCATCGATGCCTTTGGCGAGTGGAAAGATTTTAGCCTATATAAAAAGCACGGCGAGTATTTGGCGAAAATTTTGCAGGGTAATAAGGCGCGATTCCTAGTTGTGGGCGGTGCGGGAGGCTTATATATGGACAAAAGCCACACCACAAGGCTAATGGATACGCCGAGTTTCCCTGAAGCCTACAAAGGCGTGGCAAATGCGCACGGCGAACTTTTGGAATTTTTACGCACCCAAAAGGGCATAAATTGGGTTTATGTAAGCCCACCTGCGGAGTTTGTGGCAGATGCGCCCAAAAGTGGCAAATACAAAATCATCAGCGAGGAGTTTGAGGTAAATGCTAAGGGCGAATCCAAAGGCTCTTACGCGGATTATGCAAGTGCGATGATAGACATTGCCGAAAATCCTAAGCTAAATCAAGTGTGCATAGGCGTGATTGGGCTGTAAGTAGCGAATCATCATTGCGAGGCGATTCAACGTATCGCCGAAGCAATCCAAAATAAAAACAAAATAGATTACTAAAGAAACTGCGCTTCGCTTGTTTTGCCACGATTTTGTTTTCGCAAAATCTCGCAATGACGGCGTGGGGATTTGTCATACTGAGCGTAGCGAAGTATCCAAATCACACGAATCTAAATTATAGATGAATCAATGTTCCAAAAGCGAAACAAATGATTCGATTTATTGATTCGCCTAAAGTGAGTGAATCGCCCTTGATTTACGATTCACTAAAATGGATACTTCGCCTTTTGCAAAGGCTCAGTATGACGAGGCGGGGTGAATCCTTGCAAAAATTTTTGCTTCGTTTTGCTTGTGCAAAAAGTAGAATCTTCCCTAACCATTAAACCATAATTCACCAAGCTAGGCTATTTTGATTCGCTAATACTTAAGCATTATTTAAGTTTCTTGTGGCACAATTCGCTTGTTTAGGGGGAGCCGTTTCCCCCACTGCTTAATCTCTCATTTTTAGCAAATCAATTTAAAAGGTGCGAAATGAATCCAAAATCCATAAAAAAGCCATTTGATTCGCGCTTTTTATGCTAAAATTTTATCTGAAGCAAAGTTGTGAAAATCGGGGTCGTTAATCTGAGAATAACCCCGCTCACCCCTCTTTGTTTCTATGGCAGTTGATGAATGCGCATTTGCGCCAGATAGCTTTTTAGCTATTAGCTCCCCTGTCGGCTATTGCCGATGTGTAGGGGGTGCGGGGGTCTCTACCATCGACTGCTTTACCGCAAAATCCAATCCACTTAAATTTCACTTAAGAATCGCAGTTGTATAATTCGCGCGGAAATTTTACGCGCCTAGATTCACAAAGTCGCTTATTAAGACACTACGAATCCCAAAGCCTAGCAACACGCAAAATCCACACACAACGCAAAGGAT
>JBNMJF010000185.1:0-4535 GCA_050873665.1 Helicobacteraceae bacterium | reverse complement strand
CTTTGTCGTGCCACTAACGCTGCTGTATGCGTAGGCTAGGTTGAGTGCGAATCGCGCGTTTGCGAAATCCACGCCATATCCAGCCTTTACACCGCCTAAAATGCCCCCTGCGCCGTTTGATGAGATGCCTTTTAGGATAAATGTAGCGTTTATGTCGTTTGGATTCGCGTTTGTAATTTTGCGCACTTGGCGAGTTGTATTTTGGCGCGTTTGGCGCGTTTGTGATTTGGAGCGTTGCGTGATAATTCTGCGCATGGCGGTTTTGCGCTTTGGTGCGCTTGAAATGTTCGCATTTAGCGCGTCAATCATCGCCAAAGGCGTAGCGTAAAATGCGCTAAAAACGGCGCGATTTATGCCATTTGCGGTGGCTTTGAGATTCGCGCTACTTGCGCCACTTATAGTATAAATATCATCGCCAAACGCCCCCAAAGTCGCGCTTTCATTGGTGTTTAGCGTGGCTTTAAAGTTATTTATTCCAGCTTGATTGATTTTCACTTCTAGCGTTTTATTATCCGCGCTAAGATTCGCATTTGCAAAGTCGCTATTGCCGTTTATTAGGCTTATACTGCCCCCCCCCCGTGAGAGTGCCTGTGATAAGCTCGTGATTCCCAGCATTCGCCCCAGCGGCGTTAATGATGATTTCGCCTGTGTTTGTTACGCTACCTTGAATCTTGCCCATTACTCCACTTAATGCACCGATTGTAAGGGTGCTACCGCTAAGATTTTGCACTCCACCTGTGGCACTCAAAGTCCCGCCGTAGATTGAAATGGTGGAGGGTTTAGGGTCATAGATTCCGCCGTCTCTAATAGAGCTTCCACCTAGTTGTGAAATTAGAGTGCCACTTACGCTCATACTTCCCCCATTTATTGTAAGATTTCCACCGCCACCAAATTGAGCATCAAAGGTATTAAATCCACCAGCCACGCTACCCGTGCTATCTACACTCATATCTTTTGATTCTAATCCATTATAAAAATTCCCCACTACGCTTACACTCCCTCCATTTAGCGTAAAATTTGAAATCGTATTTTGTATGCCTACGCTACCACCTACATTATAAACGCTACCATTGAGCGTTGCCCTGCCACCATTATTTGTAAATTCATTTTGAAATCGAATCGCTTTTGTTGCAGAGATTGTAAGATTCGCATTTTGTGAAAGTGTGGTGCTACCATCGTGGATAAAAAAGTTTGCATTGCTAAACTCTGCACTAGCGTTTTGGGCGAGACTTAGAGAAGTGCCACGCGCAAAACGCACTTTAGATTCGCCACCATAATCTGAGCCTTGCGCGTCTATTGTAGTCCCGCTTGAGATAACGCTAAAACTCGCACCACTACCGATACCCACGCTACCTCTCTCAATCGCTAGAGTGTGAATGCTTGTAAGGGCAGATTCAATGCCGTTGCCTATGCTAAATCCACCAGAATAAAAAGTTGTAGTAGTATCAAGCACTCGCAATTCGTATTGCGAACCAGCTACGCCACTTATGCTAAGGTGTGGATTTCTACCATAGCCTATGGTTGTGGCTTGTCCATTTCCCTTTGATGAAGTGATAGTATCCTCTCTTAATCCGCCGTTTAGCGAAATATTGCTAGGCAAATTATAATCCGTGTAATCTAAACAATGCGCGACATTTACGCAAATTAACAGCTTAATAATCAAACCACGCATTGCAAGTCCTTAAAAAATACCACGCGAATCTTTAGCGAATCCACGCTTGAATCTTTGCCGAATCCTCACGAATCCTAGCCGAATCCCAAGCGCGAATCTAAAAAAACTTATAAACCACACTTGCAATCGTTAGGATTCCAGTCCCTAGCACGAAAATATCCGCCCATTTATTGCGAAAGCCCTTCATTGCAGGGACGCTATAAATCGCAATCATCGGCATTATAAACAAAATCGCCGCGATGATTGGACCGCCCAGCGATTCGATAAAATCCAAAATGCTAGGGTTGATAAACGCCACCGCCACGATTGTGATAAGCATAAAGGCGGTTGTAAAGATATTTATCGCGCGGAGATTGGGATTTTCGTTTCCTGCGAGTTTGAATCCTTTGCGGATAATGCCATTTAGCCCCTCGTGTGCGCCAAAATAATGTCCAAAAAAGCTAGTGGCAATCGCCAAAAACGCCACTAACGGCGCACCATAGGCGATGATAGGATTATCCATCTTATTTGCAAAGTAGGATAAAATGGGTATATTCGCCTCCCTAGCAGCCGCAAAATCCGCGCTATCAAGCGACAAAATGCAAGAAAACACAAAAAACATTATAAATACAAGTAGCATTAAAGAAGTGTTAAATAGGATTTGATTCGCCTTTTCATTCGCGCTATCCTTGCCGTAGTGCTTTCGCACGGACTGCGTAAATGTCGAAATCGCAGGGCTGTGATTGAATGAAAACACAAGCACGGGCAAAGTCAGCCAAATCACCACAAAAAAGTCCTTTGCGCTAGGAATCTCTGTGATTAGCTCTAACTTCCAATGCGGAATGAGGTAGATTGAAAAGGCAAAAAGCACGAAACACAGCGGATACACGAGCGCGGAGCAGATTTTGGTGATGACTTCCTCTTTGGCAAGCATTACTAGCATTAGTGCCAAAACAAGCACAAACGCTAAAATCGCCCTTACAAGCGGATATAACTGCATTGTGCTTTCATCATAGAGTGCGCTTAAGCCAAGCTGATTGATAAAAAAGTTGCCAAAAGTGTTTGTGATGCCAACGCCATAAGCCAAGCAGATAGGATAAATCGCAAAAAAGTAAAGAATCATTATGGCAAAACTCGCCTTGCGCCCCCAATACTGCGCGGCTGCGTGAGCTATGTCATTATCCACGCTTTGCGAACCAGCCACGAATCGCGATAGCGCACGATGAGAGAGCCACACCATAGGGAAGATTAGCACACACATTACCACGACAGCCCAAAATCCGCCCGTCCCAGCGCGAATCGGCAAAAATAAGATTCCCGCGCCCACAGCCGTGCCAAAGAGCGAGAGAACCCAGCGCAAATCAAAAGCGTTAAAACGATTCATAACATAATCCTTTGTATTGCGTAATTTAATAAGTGCGATATTGTAGCATTTTTTGGATTTTTTAAGGGATTTTTGGGAGAAATTTTTAATAGATTGTGGGGTATAATGCAAACGCCCCTAGTTTTGGCTAGGGGCAAATTCCATACAAAGGTGTTATTATGAAAAGACATAATAAACGCCTTTCGCTGAAATTATACCTAAAAATTTCGCTTGTTTGCAAGTGGAAAATTTGGATTATGATTAAGCGTTAGGCGTGAGGGGGCGGAAGCCCCCAGCCTTTGGTGGAATCTCTCTTTTTTGAATCTACATAAACATTTTTCACTATAATTTCGCATTATTTTTTTTACAAAGGAAATTGCTATGCTATGTGTATTTGACTGCGAGAGTGTGCCTGATACTGCGCTTTTAAGAGAGATTTATGGATATAAGGGAAGTGATTTAGAAGTGTGTGAAAGCGCGTTTGCGGCGCAAAAAGAAGCCACAGGAAGCGAATTTTTACCCATTGCATTTCATAAAATCATCTCTATTTCCGCGCTAATTTGCGATGATTTCGGGCGATTTGTAAAGGTGGGAAATTTTGGGGATTCGAGTAAGGATTCAAACAAAGATTCGCCCAAAGATTCGAGCGATTCTAGCGCCGATTCGCTCAAAAATGAGCGCGAAATTTTAAGCGAATTTTTGCGCTATCTAAACAAAAATAATCCCAAATTAGTGAGCTTCAATGGGCGCAATTTTGACTTACCAGCGATTATGATTCGCGCCCTAAAATACAACCTAAACGCCGAATCTTACTTTGAGTGCGACAACGCAAAGCACAACAAAAACAAATGGGAAAATTACCGCGCGAGATATAGCGAAAATTTTCACATTGATTTGCTAGATGCGTTTAGCTCTTTTGGCGCGGCGCGGGGCATAAAGCTAGATGTGGTTTGCAAAATGGCGGGGATTGTGGGGAAATTTGACACGAGCGGCGATGATGTGTATAAACTCTACTTTGCGGGGGAGTTTCGCAAGATTGATGAATACTGCCAAAGCGATGTGCTAAATACATATTGGCTATACCTAAAATATCAGCTACTACAGGGCAAAATCGCGCTTTTTGAATACGCGGACTTGCTAAATATATTTTTGGAAAAAATGCCAAAGGATAGGGATTACAGCGAGGTTTTTGCAGAGGCGATAAAGGGTGCATTAGCGGAGCTTGGGAATTAGGGCGGATTTTATTTTTTAAATTTTAGATTGCCACGAAAATTCACTATGCTTATTTTATTGCAATGACAAATCTGTGCCACACCCCGTCATACTGAGCGTAGCGAAGTATCCAAAAAAATCAATCCGCACGAAGTGCGAATCCTTGTTAAGTTTTTGCCACTTTTGGCTTTTGCCAAAAGTAGAAACTCTTTCACCCCACAGACTCTAATCTGCTTGATTCGCTTTTGAATCATTGATTCGCCCATAATTTGGATTCGCTAGATTTGGATACTTCGCTATGCTCAGTAT
>JBNMJF010000184.1:0-4540 GCA_050873665.1 Helicobacteraceae bacterium | reverse complement strand
TGATTGTTATTTGGCACAAAGGATTCATTGGCGAATAGGGGCGTGATTTGCGTGGCAAGAAATAGAAAAATTGTCATTCTGAGCGTAGCGAAGAATCCAAAAAAATCGCTTTTGATTCGTGGATTCTTCGGTCGCTTCGCTCCCTCAGAATGACGGGTGAGTGGTGATTCGCCGTTTTGAAAAAAATCTTTATTCGCCTCCAAAATCTCACGCGTTATTGTCGCCCGTGAGCCGTTAAATGGCATTATCACCGAATCTCGCATAATTTTTTTGTCATTTAAGCTAATTTGCTCACAGGATTGAATAATGTCTTTTTGGCTTAGGCGGAAAAAAATCTCATCTTTGCACAAAGGCGAAACCACAAAAATGCGATTATTTTCGCGCTTAAAATTTGCAAAATCAAATCCCAAAAATGTCTGCAAATATCCGCTAACAAGGCAATCTATGTCATTTTCTAGTGCAAAAAATGTGATTGTGATTTGCGAATCTGCGCCCAAATCGCTCGAATCTCCACTAGATTCGCCCCGCGAATCGCCCAAATCCACATTAGATTCGCGTAATTCGCCCAAAGATTCACGCGAATCGCCCCTTGATTCACCCAAATCCCCGCATTTTAGCACAATTTTCCACTCTTTATCGTTTAAAAACCGCGCCTCCACTTCATTATCACACAATGCCGATTTCACAAAAATGTGCTTAATCATCACCAAAAACCCCATTTTTAAAAATTTCTAAAAAACTTTTGCAATTTTAAGCAAAAATTCCTAATTTAAAATTTATAATATGCCTTTATTTTTCAAAATGGAGTGTGCGGAATGAAATATATCAAGTTTTTTAACGAGATACGAAACAAAGATGTGCCGATTGTCGGGGGGAAAAACGCGAGTATTGGAGAGATGTTCCAAGAGCTAAGCGAAGTGGGAATCAAAGTGCCAAACGGCTTTGCAATCACTAGCGAAGCGTATTGGTATTTGCTTGATTCAGGTGGGATTCGCCAAAAGATTAGGGATTTGCTAGAGAATGTAGATGTCTCTGAAATCGATGTGCTAAAGGCGCGTAGCAAGAAGATTCGTGAGCTGATTTTCACTACGCCATTTCCAAAGGATTTGAAAGATGAGATTTTGGAGGCGTATAAGATTTTGGGCGAAGAGTATAATATGACAAATGCCGATGTGGCGGTGCGAAGCTCTGCTACGGCGGAGGATTTGCCCGATGCGAGTTTCGCTGGGCAGCAAGATACTTTCCTAAATGTGCGTGGCACGCAAAATCTAATGCACTATGTGAAATCCTGTATGGCGTCTTTGTTTAACGAACGCGCGGTGAGCTATCGTGCATCGCGTGAATTCGACCACTTTAAAATCGCGCTTAGCGTGGGTGTGCAAAAAATGGTGCGAAGCGACATAGGCGCAAGTGGCGTTATGTTTAGCATTGATACAGAGACGGGATTCCAAGATGCGGTGTTTATCACTTCATCGTGGGGGCTTGGCGAAAATGTCGTAGGTGGCACGGTGAATCCCGATGAATTTTATGTCTTTAAGCCCACACTAAAGCAAGGCAAACGCCCCATCATCAAAAAAGAGCTAGGCAAAAAAGACATTAAAATGGTTTATGCCCCAAGCGGAGCTGAACGCCCCACGAGAAATATCCCCACTACCATTGAGGAATTAGAGAGCTTTTCTATCACTGATGAGGACATTTTGACACTCGCGCGATATGCGATTTTAATCGAGGAGCACTACACTAAAGAGGCTGGAGAATACCGCCCTATGGATATGGAATGGGCGAAAGATGGCAAAAGTGGCGATATTTTCATAGTCCAAGCGCGTCCTGAGACGGTGCAGAGCCAAAAACATAAGACAAAAGTTAGCAACCGCATCGAAAAATACAGCTTTAAAAAGCCCGTAGATAAGGTGCATACGCTTGTTAAAGGTATGGCAATCGGCGATAAAATCTCACAAGGCAAAATTAAGATTATCCAAGATATTGAGCATATGGGCGAGATTAAAGAGGGTGATATTTTGGTAACCGATAACACCGACCCTGATTGGGAACCAGCGATGAAAAAAGCCGCTGCGGTGATTACGAATCGCGGTGGGCGCACTTGCCACGCGGCGATTGTCGCACGGGAAATCGGCGTCCCAGCGATTGTAGGCGCGACAGGTGCGACTGAAAAATTAGCAAATGGCATAAAGGCAACGGTTTCTTGCGCGGAGGGAGAGCAAGGATTCGTGTATAATGGGCATTTTGACTTTGATATAGAAGTCGAGGATATTTCGGATTTAGGCAATACGAAAACCAAAATCTATATGAATGTCGGCAACCCTGAGAAAGCCTTTAGTTTCGCGCAGTTGCCAAATAACGGCGTGGGCTTGGCTAGAATGGAGCATATTGTCATAAATAGCATAAAAGCCCACCCTGTGGCGTTAGTCGATATGCAAAATGGCAAAAAAGATGTGCAAGATTACGATACAATCAAGCAAATCATAAGCGGATACGACAATCCAAAGGATTTTTTTACAGGCAAAATCGCTGAGGGCATAGGAATGATAGCTTCCGCATTCTACCCAAATCCCGTGATTGTGCGCACTAGCGACTTTAAGACAAACGAATATCGCAATATGATAGGTGGCGCAAACTACGAGCCACACGAGGAAAACCCAATGTTAGGCTATCGTGGGGCGAATCGCTATTATAGCGACATTTACCGCACGGCATTTGAGTGGGAATGCCAAGCTTTGGCGCGTGTGCGTGATGAAATGGGGCTAACGAATATGAAAGTTATGGTGCCATTTTTACGCACACCCGAAGAGGGCAAAAAAGTGCTTGAAATTATGCGCCGAAACGGGCTTGAATCGGGCAAAGACGGGCTAGAAATCTATGTAATGTGCGAACTGCCCGTGAATGTCATTTTGGCAGATGAGTTTTTGTCGCTATTTGACGGCTTTTCAATCGGCTCAAATGATTTAACACAGCTCACTTTGGGCGTGGATAGAGATAGCGAGTTAGTCAGCTCAATCTTTGATGAGCGCAATCCAGCAATGTTAGAAATGTTTAGACGCGCCATTGCCGCGTGTAAAAAGCACAAAAAATATTGCGGGATTTGCGGACAAGCCCCCAGCGACTACCCAGAAATCGCGGAATTTTTAGTCAAAGAGGGCATAAGCTCGATTTCTTTGAACCCAGACTCGGTAATCTCCACTTGGCGCGTGGTAGAAAAGCTAGAAAAGAGTTTAAAAGGCAAAAAGTAGGGATTATGTGATTGCCACGATTGGGGCGAATCGTGTGCTTTTGTCATTGCAAGGGCGAATCGTAGATTCGCCACACCTCTTTCGTCATACTGAGCGCGACAGCGCGAAGTATCCAAACCACGCGAATCTAAAAAAATAACGAATCAATGACCCAAAAGCAAATCTAGTAAATTAGAGTCTAGGGGGATTAGAGAGACTCTACTTTTTGCAAAAGCAAAACGAAGCAAAAACTTTTCAAACGGATATACTTTTAAAAGATTCGCCCAAAGTGAGTGAATCGCCTCTGTTTTACGATTCACTAAAATGGATACTTCGCCTTTTTACAAAGGCTCAGTATGACGAATCCACTACGCCGTCATTGCGAGAAAATCCGTAGGATTTTCGTGGCAATCCAAAACAATAAAAAAACAATAAAAATGGATTGCTTCGCCTTGCCTTTCGGCAAGGACTCGCAATGACAGAATGGGAGGCAATTACTTCGATTCAACATTCGCCGAATCTTGCAATGACAGGGTGAAGTCGATTTGTTTCGATTCAACATTCGCCGAATCGTTCAATGATAAAGCGATAAAGATTCGTGCGATTCGCACTTTGCGATACTATTTTATACATTTCCTTACAATCGCCTACGAATCTTATCTGCTATTTTATTTAGTATTCTATTTTCCTCTCTTTCTTGTCTTTCGGCTTCCTCTCTAGCTTCTTTTTCTATTTTTGCATCCATTTCCCATTCCTCTATGTCCCACGGCTTTTTGACTACAATATTTGGCTTAAAATTAGATAAAAGAGAAAATAGCCAATAGTATAATATTGATATTACAACAAATGCGATTACAGCCACTACAAAAATCGACCTTATGATTTCAAACATTTTTGGCGTCCCAAATTGATATGTCAAAAATGCCATTAAAGTTAAAATTGCCATTGAAATGTATGAAATCTTTTTAATGATAGGATAACAATTTGCAAAAAATATTTTTAAAAATTTAAATGAATCTAAAATAATAACGCCAATAATAGCATAAAATAAAGGTATTATAATAAGCCAAGTTACAAGAAATCTGACAAAATTTTCTCTATACATATCAGTAGTAAATAACCACCAAAAGAAATAAACTATAAACAATAATCTCGCATTGGCTTTAAATATTGGAAATAATCTAGTCATAAATAATCTTACAAACAAAATATAAGTTAAAAATATCAAAGGAATGTAAGCGCCACCATAGCTTTTGAAATCTTTGTCATCTAAAATTACCAATATAAACCCCACCACAACCATTACTAGCGGC
>JBNMJF010000183.1:0-4546 GCA_050873665.1 Helicobacteraceae bacterium | reverse complement strand
TATATATATATTGTCCGACTCTCGCATTTTGCGCGTTAAATAGCGCGTTTTCATTTAGAAATCTTTATAATTATTGTAAATCATATTTTATAGATTGCTTCGACCTTGCTATGCAAGGACTCGCAATGACGAATCTTTGCGCTACACGCCGTCATTGCGAGAAAATCCGCAGTATTTTCGTGGCAATCCATTTTAGCGATTTGCAAATCACACTCGATTCACTTACTTTAAGCGAATCTATGCGCTTAAGATTCACACGATTCACCACTCCCTACACCACTTTTAAAGGAATCAAAATGCAAACTTAAAAGGATAAATTTTCACGCATTTTAGATTCGCGTGGTTAAAAATGGATAAAAATCGTGGCGGTAAAGGTAAAAAAGTAAAGCCCACAAAGGGCAAAAAAAACAAAAAGGAGTCAAAATGACAAAGCAAAATGAAGCAGTATTTCCATTTGAAAATGATAAATTGCAGATAATTTATGAAAATGATGAATTTAAAATCGCTACAGGTAAAGTCAAAGGTAACAATAATCCCATAAGCATAGGTGTTCGTTGGTATGTAAGCAATCTTAGCAACGGCATAAAACATCGTGGATTTCCATATATGCAAAACAATAATGGTATTACGAAATGTTGGTTTATAATCCCAAATGATTTGGCAATCTATCTTTTGATAGGCATTAAAGATAATAAACAAAATACGATTAAAGATGCGCAAAACAAGATTTACAAAGTTTTGCAAACGCTTATCGCACAAGAGCAAGAGCGCGTAAATCGCACAAAGGATTCGCAATGAAAAGATTTAAATTCCCATTGCGATTCGCGCTATCTTTGCTTTTTAGTGCGAATATCGCTTTTGCAGAGGTAAGCGGTGGATTTGTGGGATTTGGCGTAGGAACGGGACAAAATTATGCTAATTTTGAAAAGACTGAACAATATCCAAATCAGAATAACGGAGAGCCTATGGTATTTGACGCCAATGAAATGGGTGGAGCTGGTATAGGTTATAGCTTTATACTAGGTTACAAGCAGTTTTTCACGCCTTATCTTGGACTACGCTATTATGCAAATGTCGATACCACCTACGGAAATATGGACGACTTTGGCAGTGATAATGGTATGAAAAATAAATTTAAGATTCACTCTATCGCTTATGCTGCAAATATCGACTTTATGGGCAATTTCATATCTACAAAAAGCGTAGATTTTGGCGTATTTGTGGGCTTTGGGCTTGGTGCTGTGAGTTGGCGCAGTAAAATGTTGCAGTTATATTATGCTAGTTCAGTTGGGATAAGCCCCAAAACCACAGGCTTTGATATTCCTATAAATGCAGGTTTGCGTATAAATTTCTCCCACTATCACGGCATAGAGTTGCTAACAAGGTTTCATTTCCTTACTACGAGATTTATCAACTACTATGAAAGAGAAATGATGAAGTGGCACTTTGATTTGGGTAGGCGTTTTAGTCTGCTACTGCGCTACACGATTAGTTTTTAACACAAAGGATATATGATGAAAAAATTATTTTTTATAGCATTTATGGGGCTAAATATTGCTATCGCAGAGGAAAGTGGCGGATTTGTAGGGCTAGAGGTGGGCTATGGCGAAGCAGAGATAGTAAATATCCGCTCAGTTATTCCAATCAGTAAAGATAACATAAGAGAACTTGATTTTAACGGCGGAGGTGTGGCTTATGGATTCACGATAGGTTATAAGCAGTTTTTTACACCGTATTTTGGATTGCGATATTATGCGAATCTTAATCTTTTACACGCCAATCTAAACCCAAAATCTACTCGTCCAGCTGACGGCGTTGGTGGTCGTTTTATAGTTAATGCTAAAAAATCAAGCGTTATGCTACTAAATTACGGCGCAAATATGGACCTTATGGCAAATGTATTGGCAAGTGAAAATATAGATTTAGGTGGATTTGTGGGCGTAGGATTGGGTGGCGATTCGTGGATAGGCAAAGGTATTGAGCATCAATTATGGCTACATAGAATACATAATTACGATAGCACTGCGCGAGATTTGAAGCTAAATAGCAAAACAAATTTTAATGTATGGATAAATGTAGGCTTACGAACTAATTTTGCCAAATATCACGGCATAGAGCTAGTAGCACGAGCACCTTTACTAAAAAATAAATTGTTAGATGGCAATTTTGTTGATAGATACGATGGACAAGTAAAAGCAAAGGTAACAATAAAAGGCATATATAGCGTAAGTTTGAGATATATGGTTAGTTTTTAGCGGATTTGTGATTTGCTTGAATCTAGCGCGAATCGCGCAAGATTCGTGCGAATCTGTGAATTTTAATCATTACACCTTTAATTTGTCGTTGCTTAGGATTTTATAAAGTGCGTAGAAGTAGAGTAGTGGTATTAAAAAATACAAGAAAAATACATTTAAAATGTATTTGATTGCTAATTTTAGCGTGAGATTGAGTGCTTTTGCGATAAATAAAATATTATCAGTTATTTTACTTTTTAGCGAATCTAACGCGCTTTTAGTCGAATCTATGGGGTGAGATAGCGTATCTAGTGCCTTGCTACTGCCTTTTTCTAAGTTATCACCAAATATGGCAATAGAGCCGATGATTTTTTGTGTGGTGGTGCGTGAATCATTATCAGGTGCGATTTCAGGGGCATTTATTAGTTGTGCAACGCCTAAATATTTTTTAATGTCATTTATTTGTGCGTTAATGTCTGTCTCTAAGCTCATATTCGCCTCATTTGCGATTATTGCAACTAAATTTACATAAAGATTTAGACCCGGATTAAAAAAGAGCAAAATTATAAGAAATTTTGTAGAAAATGCGCGGAGATTTGGCATTTTTGGAATCAATCTTATAAAAAATAGCGCGACAATGAAAACCTTAAAAATTACAAGTTTATTGACAAGTAGCATAATGTATTGAATGCCGATTAAAATATTTGCCAAAAAGAAAAATCCAAAGATTTTATCCAAAATATCCGCTATGCCATCGCTCAAAGGTAGCGCACCGCAGATGATTTTCAGCCCAGCGACAACGCCGATATTGGTAAGTGCGAATGTGAAATTGGACTCCACGAATGCAGTCGCGCTTTTGTTGTAAAAATCAAATGTGGCTAACGCGCAAAACACCGCCAAAATGGCACTAAAGATGATTTCGCTTTTGTGTTTTTTGACAAATTGCATTATTTTGTCTTTTTGGATTCGTGGGGTTTGGATTGCTTCGATTTGGGCGTTGCCAAATCTCGCAATGACGAAGTGGGGCGCGAATCGCGCAATGATAAGCGCAAATCTTTTTTAATGGCATTTGCGATTTTTTTAGGGCTAATGCCTAAAATCTCCTCAATCTCGGCGGTTTTGCCCTGCGGGATAAAGGCGTCATCAAATTCAAAGGATTTGACACTCACAAAAACGCCATTTTCATTCAGCAAAAGCGCGATTTTTTCGCCAATACCGCCTTTTTTCACGCCATCGCTAAAGACATAGAGTTTATCCACACGCCTTGCGACTTGCAAAATGGTGGCGCTATCAAGCGGTTTCGCAAAGCGTAAATCCACCAAAATTGCAACGAATCCTAAAATCTCATTTACCAAATGTGCGCGTCCCACGCCGTTTCCAAAGGCAAAAAAGGCGATTTTTGGGGTTTTATTGTTTTGTTTGGATTGCCACGATTCGGCTAACGCCGAATCTCGCAATGACGGAGTTTTTGGATTCTTCGGGCTGTTGCCCTCAGAATGACGATTTTGTGGTGGTTCAAACAAAATCTCTGCCTTTTTGTATCTAAAAGGTTTATTTTTAAAAGTATTATTTTTTAGCAAAAAGCTACCGCGCGGATAGCGAAACGCGCAGGGCGATTTGTCAAATTCACTAGCAAAGGCAACTGCTAACTCCAAGCTCCTATCATCGCGTGGCGCAAAAATCGTCATATTGGGGATTAGGGATAGATAAGAAATATCAAAGATTCCTTGATGAGTTTCGCCATCTTCGCCTACGATTCCCGCCCTATCAAGTGCAAATCGCACGGGCAAATTCATAATGCTAACATCGTGGATTATGCTATCAAAGGCGCGTTGCAAAAATGTCGAGTAAATCACCACAAAGGGCTTGAATCCCTCCTTTGCCATCGCTGCCATTGAGGTGGTGGCGTGGGCTTCGGCGATTGCCACATCAAAAAAGCGATTGGGCAAATTATCCATTAGCAAGTCTAATCCCGTGCCACTAGGCATCGCAGCAGTTACGCCGATGATTTTCTCATCTTTTTGCGCTAAATCTAGCAATTTTTTGGCAAAGATTTTGGTGGGATTCGTGGTGCTTGGGGGCTTTAGTGGCAATCCCGTGCTTATGTCAAAGGGCGAGACGCTATGCCATTTTTCATACCGCCCTTGCGCGATTTGGTAGCCATAGCCCTTAATCGTCTGCGTGTGGATTAACACGGGCTTTTTTAAATCTTTCGCTTTTTGAAAAATGCTAATTAGCTCAGCGATATTATGCCCGTCAATTGGACCAATATAGCTAAGCCCAAGCTCTTCAAACAAAATGCCCGGGGTGAT
>JBNMJF010000182.1:0-4555 GCA_050873665.1 Helicobacteraceae bacterium | reverse complement strand
TCATTTTGCGCGGATTTGGGGGCAGATTTGTTATGCAGTGAATTTTCCTGCAATAGCAAAATCGCCTCGTCATCGAGATTTTCAAGCTCATTTTTGCTTAAATCCGTTATATCTTTCACCGCGCCGTCATCGTTGATTGGGAGTCCTAGCATATTATATCGCTGTTCCGCCGTGGTGTGCTGTTTTAACGACTTTGAAAAATCTGGCAGTGCCGTCTCGCTACCCAGCGTCAAATCCTGTATAAAGTCCTGCGCCTTGAAGTTTGGCGATATGGAATCCATCTCCGCGCTAATGCCACTAGAAAACGCCGAGTTGAAATTATGCTCATCGATATGATTTAGCGCGTCCTCGCTTTGGTTTAACGGCGCGGTTTGTGGCGCAGTTTGCGATGCACTTGCCCCCACCGAATCCGCGTGATAATCCGCATCGATATTATCCTGCGGAGAAATCTCCAAGTTGCTTAAAATGTCATTTCTACCCTTGCTTGTGGGCTTTGGCGGTGGCGGTGTAGGCATATCACTAGCAATGCTACTAATCCCGCTTAAGCCCTCCAGCCCGTCAAATTCTTCATTTGCCATACTATCAAAGCTGTATTCCTCGTATTTAGGTGGCTCTGCGCTCAAATCTGGTGGCGGAGGCGCGGGTGGCGGTATGGAATCTAAACTTTCTTGCGTTAAATCTGGCGGTGGCGCACTTTGTGTCAAATCTGGCGGTGGCGCACTCGGCGGTGGCGTAGAATCGCCACTCATATCAATGATATTTGAATCCGCACTCGGCGCAGGGTCTTTTAGAAAATCGAGCGACTCTAAGAAATCGTCCTCCGCACCTTGCGCATCTTTCATCGGCTCTTGCGAATCTTTGGCTAAATCAATGTCTTGCGCATTCGCCGAATCCACCGCTAAATCTATCGAATCCGCGCCCAAATCCACGCTAGGCACGGGCGAATCTTTGGCTAAATCAATCGAATCGCCCGAATCTAGTGGCGAATCTTGTGGCACAATATCAAGCGCGGAATCCATCGCAATATCGGTATCATTTGGCATTTGCGCTGGTGAATCTATTGAATCCACTGAATCTACGCCCAAATCTGCCAAATCTGCATTTGGCGAATCGGTAGCCAAATCGATAAAATCATTTTGCGCCACACTTGAATCATTAGCGACATTCGCGCCTAAGTCTTGTGGCTCTGCCAAATCTTGCAAAGTGGAGTCTTGCGCCAAATCAATCGAATCCACGCCCAAATCCGCATTCGCCGAATCCACCGCCAAGTGCGCAAAATCATCGCCTTGCGCATTTGGTTGCGCCGAATCTATGGGAATATCCACCGCCAAATCCGCGCTTTGTGGCTCTGCCAAATCAATCGAATCTGCCAAATCTTGTGGCGTATCTTGCGGTGGAGTTTCTATCGCTTCGGTGGCTGTTTGCGTGGTATCTGGCGTAGGTTTCGCGCTTGGATTCGCACTCTGCGATTCGCCCTTAGGCGTGTAAATATCGCCACCGATAATGCTTTTCTTTTCATTCTTTGCCTTTTCCTCCGCCAAAATCTCATCTTGCAACGCCATAATCTGACTAAAGTCAATGTCATCGGCGTTATTGGCACTATTGTAAAAATTACCGCCCTTATCGCTCAACGCCTTAATATTGCGAATCTGCGATTCGGCTTCATCAAAAATATCTTTTTGGGATTTTTGCGGAGGCGGTGTGGGTTGCGGTGCTGGGGGCAAATCAGCTTGTGCGCTTTGATTTGCGCTTGGCAAATCTAAGTCAATGCCACTCTCTTGTAGTTGCGCCACGCTAGGATTCGCGCCCATATTCGCGCTCTGCGCTGTTGAATCGCCCACATTATCAAGCAAAGCGTCCTGCGCGAAATCCGCCGAATCTTGCGCCACCGCATTTGAATCGGTAGGATTCGCCGAATCTACCGCAGGATTCGCACCCAAATCCGCGACATTTGGCGAATCTACTGCAGGATTCGCGCCCGAATCTGCTCCCGCATTTGGATTCGCCTCCGCATTCGTCCCAGCATTATCCAAATATCCCAAATCCACCGAATCTAAATCAAAAGTCGTGGGAATCTCCATATCACCGCTAGGCGCAGTATTTGCATTGCCAAGCGATTCGCCACCGCTATCAACCGCACTAGCCACGCTATCAACGCCAGATTCGCCCAAATCACTCGAATCAACACTATCGCCCATAGGATTGCCATCAAAGTCAATGTCTTGCGAAGATTCGCCATCTTTCACACCGCTTAAAAATTCATCTTCGCTATCGCTAAATTCTGATAAATCTATGTCGCTATTTGCGTCAATCTCGCCATTTTCGCTATCGCTAACTGCGCCACCGCCCAAGTCATCGCCCGAATCGCCCTCGTCATAAGCCTCATTCATATCGTTGTATTTTTCTTTTTTTAGCACTTCGTAAATGTCGGTGGGCAAAAATGGTTTGCGGATATAGCTGTCAAATCCGCCTACAAGGGGTGAATCCTTAGATAAAATGACGCAAAATTTGGTGGTTATCATTTTGGTTTTAAAGTCGCCTATGTCGCCTGTTTTTAGCATATCATCATCAACAAAAATGCAACTATAATCCTTATCCAGCGGGATTTTATTGACTGAATCCACCACATCAAGCTCGATACCAGCCTTTTTAGCGGTAATGTTGAAAATCTTTTTGACTGCGGCGTTTTTATTGACGAGCAAAAAATGCATCATTTCTCCAAAATAATTCAAAATTAAAATCTGCAATTCTAGCAAAAATCACATTAGATTCAAGTAAAATTAAGCAGATTTTTAGCATTATCGCTGATTTTAAATGCTTGATAAATGAGGTGGAAAAATCGATGAAAAAACTTATATTTTTGGTGCTTTGCGCGGGACTTTTGGCGAATCTTTTAAGCGCAGATTCGCTTTACTTTATGCCTTATGATGCGACAAATGCCGTAAATGCGCTTGTTAGCGAAATCAAAAGCGCGAAAAAGGAAGTCAAAATCGCCATTTACAGCTTTACAAATAGGGAAATCGCAAAGGCGATTAGAGATAGCGCAAAGCGCGGTGTGCGCTTTAAAATCGTCTTTGACTACAAGTCAAATATCGATGATTCATACTCACAAATTGGCTACCTTGCAAAGCTAAAAAATATCGAAGTTTGCACACTGAGCGGCAAAAACAACGGCAAATATAGTGGCATAATGCACAATAAAATCGCGCTAATTGATAATAAGAGCGTGATTTTTGGCTCGGCGAATTGGAGCAAAAGCGCGTTTGAAGTGAATTATGAGATGATGATAATTAGCCAAAATAAAAGCTATATCTCGCAAGTGAGCGGATATTTCACGCAAATGCTAAAGGAATGTAGGGCGTTTTAAGGGCGAATCGTGATGGATTTGTTTGGTGTTTAGGCTTTGATTTGATAAATTTGCTTTTTTATTATGTTGAAATCTCACTTCTTCCTCGTGGTTGTAACCTCTGCTTACTACAAATAATTACGCCATTAAAGTTTTTGCTTCGTTTTGTTTTTGCAAAAAGTAGAGTCCCCATAACTCCACAGACTCTAATCTACTGAATAATGTTATTTTGATTTGCTTTTGGGACATTGATTCGCCCATAATTTAGATTCACTAGATTTGGATTCTTCGGCGACTTTGTCGCCTTTAGAATGACGAGGTGGGGTGGATTCGCGTCTAGTTTCGCCCTCACTTCAACCCCACTTCTTTAAAATATCCCAAATCTTTCATTTTATTTGCCAAAGATGCGAGGATTGGACCTGCGCTACTTGAGCCTCCGCCTCCGTGCTCCACGATGATAGTGATGACATATTTAGGATTTTTATAAGGCATAAACGCCGTAATCCACCCGTGTGAGCGATGATAATATTCCATTTCGCGCTCTGGGATTCGCTGTAAAATGTCCTTTGGGATTCCCACCACTTGCGCCGTGCCTGTTTTGCACGCCATCGTAACCTTTGCCAAACTGCCCGTATATCGCGCCGTGCCGTCATCGGCGTTGCAGACTTGATACATTCCAAGTCGCAGGGCGGAGAGTTTGCTTTTTTGAAATTCGCTTAGGACATCTTTGCTTTGGACTATGGCGCTCTCCTCGCCTAATTTTTGCGCGAATCTGGGCGTAGGCAAATATCCTGTGGCAATCAGTGCGGTGTATCGCGCGATTTGTATGGGCGTTGCCAAAAATAATCCCTGCCCGATAGATGCGTTGATTGTATCGCCGATTCGCCACGGCTCACCGCGAACGCCTAGTTTCCAATATGGCGTAGGCAAAATGCCCTTGCTCTCGCCGATTAAGTCAATGCCTGTTTTCTGCCCGAATCCCATTGTTTTAAGCGTTTTTGCCATATTTTCAATGCCGATTTTATAGCTTAAGCGATAAAAATACACATCTACGCTACGGCGCAACGCCTTGATTAAATCCGCGCTTCCGTGAGATGGACTCCAATCGCGGAATTTCACTCCGCCGATTTCCACAAATGGCGGTGTTTCAATGACCGTGCGCTCATCAATGTCGCCATATTCCAAAAAGCTAAGTGCCAAGCCCATTTT
>JBNMJF010000181.1:0-4560 GCA_050873665.1 Helicobacteraceae bacterium | reverse complement strand
GTTCTGGGGTATGCAATTTCGCACTTGTAGAAAATTTTGGGAAAGAGCAGACTTTTACCTAGTTTTATCCCAAAATTTTCTACAAATACAAAAGCCACACCGCCATTACTTCGATGGTTGCTTCACTTCGTTCGCAAATTCTACGAATTGTCGTGGCTTTGCCACGAATCTAAAAAACTCGTCATTGCGAGAAAATCCGTAGGATTTTCGTGGCAATCCAAAAAAATAAAATCTAACTTTAAGAATATTTTTAGTAAATCAAAACTACAATTCAAAATTTATTTTGGAAAACAAAGGGCAAAAATTTGGAATTAACGCGAAATAAAATCTTACTCGAATCGGCAAATCCACAAAGCCATAAGATTTGCTTTATTTGCGCCCTTGCGCCCGTTTCTGGGGGGGGGGGGACGCACCTCTTTATTTAGCCTTTTGCCAAACCTACGAATCGCATTATAAAAATCCACGCTATTTTTACGAATCTTTAGGTTGCTTCGACTTTTTGCAAAAATCTCGCAATGACGGGGTGGGTGGAATTGTCATTGCGATTCGTTTCGCTTACTACGCCGTCATTGCGAGATTCGGCAACGCCGAATCGTGGCAATCCACTTTAGCGATTTATGAATCGCGCTCGATTCGCCTACATTGCACGAATTTAAATATTATTCATTTGATTCGCTATTGGCTCATTTATTTTACTTATCGCTTTAAGTCTCGTGTTTTGGATACTTCGCTACACTGCGTTTCGCTCAGTATGACGAAATTTTTACCTCACCACGATAAAACGAAAAGAGTCGTCATACTGAGCCTTTGTAAAAGGCGAAGTATCCATTTTGGCGACTTTAGAATCCTTTGTGATTCACGGACTTTAAGTGAATCTGTGTGCTCATTATTCACACGATTCGCACTCTCTTCTCACACCACTTTAAAAGGAATCAAAATGCAAACTTAAAGGGATAAATTTTCACGCATTTAGATTCGCGTGTGGTAGAAAGTCGGCGGTAAAGGTAAAGATTCGCCCAAAAATAAAGGGCAGAAAAAATTCAAAACAAAAAGGAGAATAAAATGAATAAACTAAAATTATTCATAAGTGTAGGCATTTGTAGCATTCTATTCACAGGGTGCGGATTTGAAGGTATGTTTGGCGTAGGTCAAATCAAATACACAGAAGGAGCAAATTGTATCCCAGCAGATTTAAAGGAAAGGATAGCAAATCGCAGTTATTATCCATTTCTATCTAAGATGACACCAGAAGAATCTTTTCTTTTGGTTCACGGCTATTATGAGGAACTTTTTGCTGATATAAGATGTAAAAGTAAATGGAAATGTTATGATGATTTGGTTGAATCTTATAACGAAACTATCAAAAAAACTAAAAAATTACCTACCAGCATTGATGAAGAGAAAGAGTTGAGAAAACAATGGAATGTATGTAATAAAATGCCTGAATGGTTAGAGACAAAGTTAAATGGATATATTAGTCAAAATGAAGCAGAGGCGTCAAACTTTAAAAAGACTTGGCAATTATGGCTCGGCGGTGATATTCCATACAATAAAGTTGATTGCGAAACAGACAAGGAAATAGATAGGAGCATAGGTGTATATAGCATAAAGAGCATATATGCCACAAAGGTATCTTGCTCAAGTGAATATAAGAAAAGTGAATACAGCACAATCCTTGCTGTGGATAAATGCAGTGCCACCAAAAAAGCCATTCAAGCCATAGAAAATGATTTGATAGATTTAGGCAATGGCAAAAAGGCAAAATGTGCTGATTTAAGTTATAAAGACGCTCAAAAATGTCTATCCCATTTTAAATCTACATATAGCAAATTATATTGCACTCCAGCAGATTTAAAAGAAAGACTTAAATCATATAATACCAAAGATACTACTTACGATAGCGATTATGATATATGGTTTAGAGATGCAGTCGATAAACATAAATGTGATGAATGGGGCATAGAGCGTTACAAAGAAATCGTTAGCAAAGAAAAATCACTGCCTACTTCTTTGAATGAAGAACGAAAATTAGAGTCAAAATGGAATATATGTAATGCAATGCCAGAGTGGCTCGAATCAAAGCTAAATAGATATATTGAGCAAAATAAAAATGATGACAAAGCATACATTGAGGCTTCAAAGTTTAAGGAATCGTGGCAAAGTAGCAATAGGCTTAGTGGAAGAAAAGCATATTTTAGTATTTACGACACGAGCATCAGCTTCAGTAGAATAGTTAGCATTTACGGACGATTCGATTGTAGAGCCATTAAAGTAGCCACAAAAGCAATAGAAAATGATTTGATTGATTTAGGCAATGGCAAAAAGGCAAAATGCGCTGATTTAAGCTACAAAGACGCTAAAAAATGTCAATCTCATTTTGACTCCGTATATAGCTCTGTGTATAACAAATTAAAAAGTGAATTTGATATTCAACAAGAGCGTAAAAAATACGAGCAGAAAAATAAGCAATAATGTTTATTTTTGAATCTGCTTTGAATTGCCCTAATTTTGTGGGCGAATCTATGAAATTGGGGCGAATCAAGGTCAAATCAAGTGCGATTCGGCAAATCTAATAGCGGTTTATTAGATTCGCCTAAAGTGATGGATTTGCTATTGATTCACAATTCGCTAAAGTGGATACTTCGCGCTGTTGCGCTCAGTATGACGAGGTTTTTAAATATGTTTGATTCGTAGTCGATTCGCGTTAGCGCAATCGCAATCGAAGTAATGGCGGTGTGGCTTTGCGCCGTTTTTACGCGAAACAAGCGAGATAGAACTAGAGCGTTCATCGAGCGCAGTTTTGTGTGAAAACGGCGCAAATTGCATACCACAGAACGAATTGCCCACCACTACTTTTTAAACACTCTCTTAAAAATATTATCCACATTTTTTAGGTAATAGTCGTAGTCAAAGCACTCCGTGATTGCTTCGCTTGACATTTTGGCGGTTAGTTCGCTGTCCTCTAATAAATATTGCAAAAACAAACTCTCGCCTTTTTCGTTTTTCGCACGATTCGCACCGCTTTTTAAATCATTGCCTTGTGAATCTCCGCCTTGTGAATCCCCATTTTGCAAAGTTTCCCACACGCGCATTGCGTTTCTTTGCACGATTACATAAGCGTCCTCGCGCGATAAGCCTTTTTTGGGTAGCTCTAGCAAAATCCGCTGTGAAAAGACAAGTCCGCCCGTTAGCTCCAAATTTCTCATCATATTTTTGGGGTAAATCACCAAATTTTGTAGCAAGTCATTTAGGCGATTTAGCATAAAGTCAAGCGTGATAAATGCGTCAGGCAGGATAAATCGCTCCACACTAGAGTGGCTAATATCGCGCTCGTGCCACAAAGCGACATTTTCCATCGCAGGAATGGCATAAGAGCGTAGCACACGGCAAAGCCCCGTGATATTCTCGCTTAGCACGGGATTGCGCTTGTGTGGCATAGCCGAGCTGCCCTTTTGCCCCTTGCTGAAAAACTCCTCGCATTCATACACCTCCGTGCGCTGAAAGTGGCGAATCGCAACGGCGATTTTCTCACAGCTACTCGCCAAAAGCGCAATGTCGCAAAAAAGCCTCGCGTATCTGTCGCGCTGAATCACTTGATTGCTAACTTTGGCGCAATCTAGCCCTAAATCACGGCACACGATTTCTTCTAGCTCAATGGGCGAATGCGCCATATTGCCCATCGCACCGCTGATTTTCCCCACAGATACGACTTGCAAAGTGCGCTTTAGCGCGTCTAAATGTCGCTTGATTTCCTCAAACCATATCGCCACCACTAACCCAAATGTAATGGGTTCGCCGTGAATCCCGTGGCTACGCCCCACCATAAGCGTATCTTTGTGAATCATCGCCTTTTGCTCCAGCGTCCCCAAAAGCGCGTCCAAATCATCGATAATCAAAAACAAACTATCGCGAATCTGCAGTGCCACCGCCGTATCAATCGTATCGCTACTTGTGATGCCATAGTGAAAAAAGCGCGATTCCTCGCCCAAAGAATGCGCCACCGAAGTCGTAAATGCGATTAAATCGTGCTTGGTAACAGCCTCGATTCGCTCAATCTCATCAATGTCAAATTTCGCGTCCTTGCAGATTTTCTCCGCCGTCTTATCATCGATGAATCCAAGCTCATTCCACCCGCGCACGACAGCCTTTTCAACTTCCAGCCACGCGTTAAACTTCGCCTTTTTGTTCCACTTTTTTTTCATCTCTTTTCGTGCATATCGCTCAACCATATTTTGTCCTTTGGATTTTGGATTTAAAATGTGCAATTATACGCAAAATGGTTTAAAATTTTTGTAGAAAATAAAACTTCGTTTGGTAGATTAGTGTCTAGGGAATTAGGGGGATTCTACTTTTTGCGAAAGCAAAAAGTAGCAAAAACTTTTATAAGGATTCGCACTTCGCGCGGATTTTATTTTGTATAGATTCGCCCTTGATTCGCTCTTTTTGCGAATCCACAAAAGGGCGAATCTCTACGCCACCTTATACAAAAAATAGCTCAAAAACGCCTAGAAATTGCACTCATAGATTTCGCCAGATACTTTTAGTGCGCTGACATCTTTG
>JBNMJF010000180.1:0-4565 GCA_050873665.1 Helicobacteraceae bacterium | reverse complement strand
GTCATTGCGAGACTTGCCTAAAGGCAAGTCGTGGCAATCCAAATAAATAAAACCGCACAAAATGCGAATCTCTACCACACCCCGTCATACTGAGCGTAGCGAAGTATCCAAATCACGCAAATTTAAATCATAAGTGAATCAATGAACCAAGAGCGAATCGGTGGAATCTTACTTTGTAGATTAGAGTCTATGAATTATGCGGGACTCTACTTTTTGCAAAAGCAAAAAGTAGCAAAAACTTTTGCAAGGATTCGCACTTCGTGCGGATTTTATTTTGTAGGGATTTGTGCGACTCGTTTTTTAGATTCACTAAAAGTGAGCGAATCGCTATCTATTCACAATTCGCCAAAGTGGATACTTCGCTACATTGCATTCCGCTCAGTATGACGGCGTGATAGCTTTCCGTCATTGCGAGACGAGCCAAAGGCTCGGCGTGGCAATCCACGAATCTTTAAACGCTAACTTAAAATTTGCCTATTATAACACCAACTACAACACCAATCACACCAATAATAGAGCAAATTATCGTAAATATATTTCTTTGCCTTTCCAAGCGGTAATCATTTTGTTGTTTATGATATTCATCTACGATTTTTGCTTGATATGATTTTAACGATTTGATATGCAATAGTAACAATCCATAATAAATTTTTTCGCTAATCAAACAATATGGCGGTGGCACATCATCTAAACTGCTAAATTGTATCATTGTGCGCCACTGCGCCTCAATATCCCTTACGCATTGTTCGTAGGCAGTTGTAAGGTGATTTTTTGCTACCTTATCAGCTATATCAATGGTTTCATCTAGTAGCTTTATTGTTTGGCTTATTTCGTTTGCTTTATTCATATTTTCCCCTACTGACACGCTTCTTTTAGTCCAGCTCTGCAAAGTTTATCACTATAGTATTTTACTTTTTGTGGATTTCTACCTATGCCACCAAAGCCCACAGCCCACCATTCGGTTGCAATTACACAATCCCCCATTTCGCCCATTTCACAGGCTTTTTCTGCGTATTTTATAGCTAACTTTCTATTTTTATACATAAATAGCCCAGACATACTAGCGCAAAAAGTCGCATCTAACACGCAAACTCTATCAGCATAAGATTTTGCTTTATTTTCATCGGCTTTAACGCCCATTTGTTCATTGCCTTGCAAATAAAATTGCGCCAATGAGGCGCAGAGTGTAGCTAATCCATTTTGGCAAGATTTGTCATACAAGTCTATGATTCGCTTACACGCACCTTTATCACCATTACCACCTTGACAATGCTGAGCTAATCGATTAGCCTCTTCATTTTGCCAAAATATTTCACTCTGCTTTTGCATTTTTTCACTATATCTCTGTCGCCATTCGCTTTGAATCTCCTCTACACTTTTGCCACATACTACGCTTATTACAAGCAAACTTAGTAAAATAATCTTTTTCATTTTTTTCTCCTTATATTTTTAATAACAAGTCGTTATGCTACCAAATGTATTGCACATTGTGGGTTTGTTTATCCACTGCTTTACTGCGTTTGTTTGGTCTCTTACAGCATTAGCTTGGTCTCGAGCTGCGTCTGCTTGTTGTTGCGCTGCTCGTGCTTGGTTTTGTGCTGCCAAAGATTGCATTTGAGCTGCCCACGCTTGGCTCTGCGCTGCTTGTGTTCTCATCATTTCATTTACTTCCATTATCTCTTTCTTTTCTATCTCCAAAGCATATTGCATATCTTGGGCATATCCTGCGGTATTTGGGCGATTGATAGTTTGATTGAACAGCGTTGATATGTCTTGCTTGTCTAAATTTATGCTATCTTTGAAATATTGCTCATATCCGCTTATAAATACCGCCTTACATTTTGGAATCCTAAAGATTCCACTCTGCAAGGCATTTTTGATAGAATCTATCATATTGATTTCATCATCACATACAATCTGCCCACCTTTTGGATTGACTTTAAAATTATATTTTGGTGCATTATATATTTTTGTAAATCGCTTCTCTGCCAAACTATCAACCATATAGCCCTTTTGCTTAGGTCTATTTAGCGTTTGGGCGAATAAATATGTATTTAGTTTATTCTCTTTTTTAACAAGTGCAAAATCCTCCACTTTTGCTATAACAGAGTAATAATCCTCATAGCCACTAATCCATTTTGCCTTACATTTAGGCAATCCTATCTCGCCTTCCTTTTTCATTTGGCTATATTTTTCATCATCTAATACAACTTGTTGATTTATAGCTTGATTATAGTTAAGTGGCGAAAAGCCTACCGACTTGCCATCACATATAATCTCAGCACCTTGCGGATTTGTATCAAAGCCTAAGATTAGATTATGATTCACACTACTACACGCACTAAAAACCAAAGCCATAATGGCTAATAAAGTATATTGAAGCAACTTTTTCATTTTATCTCCTTTGTTTGTTTTATAATAGATAATATCAATCCAGGTTGAAGTGCTAAAGCTAGATTTGTGCAATATGGTTTAGGATAATTAACATAATTTGGCGGTATAGCCACAAAAAGCTCATTGCTAGTCTTTTCCACAAAAGTCGTAGTATAGTGAATCGGTGGTGCTACTATATTTAATATAACCCTACACCAAGTTTCCGTATCGATAGTTTTTTCGCTATCCGCACCATAAACCGCCACACTTAATAAAATCAATAAAACTAACTTTTTCATCTCTCCACCTCCTCTATTATATCAATATCTTTGATTTTACTTCCTTCTTTACCAGCACCTTCTATTGGATAAAGGAATTTTTCCACGCTTTTAGGTATTCTCTTACCTCTAATTTTAATATTTACATTTTCAATTATGTTAGATATGAAATATCCAATAGCCATATCTTGCAAACTATAAAAGCTATAATGTGGCTTTGTATAAGTCTCACTTGGCATATTTTTGCGCCAATATTTCATAAAGAGAGTATTATTAAAGACTATTTCATCTATCATATATTTTTGTCTTAAAAAAGTCTCAAGATTGCCATTATTTGCCATATTCAAATCGCACTCAAATGAAAATATCCCATTAAATGCGCCTTTGCCAATCAATTTTTTGTTGTTGTATGATTTTTTGATAGCCTCTATTAGCTCGGTGGAATTGTTAAATCTCGTTTTGACTTCCAAAATCCCTAAAACCGATGCTTTATTTACTATCACAAAATCGCCTTGTTTGAAATATAGCGGATAAATATCGCTATAAATGATAATGTCAATTTGTGTGCTTGGCTCATCATTCGCACTCATTACAAAGCCCGTGCCGATAGATATACTTTGGGGCAACTTTTGCCTTAACAAATCTATCAATATGCTTTCTTTATAACGCCCATCTTCGCCATAGTGTTTGACAAAATGTCTCACTCTATCTTGTATAGCCTTGATTTCATACGAAATAGACTTTATGTAATCAACATAATTTGCCATACTTTTCTCCTCGAAAATTAAATTTTAAGCCAAAATTATATCTTATCAATAATTAAATTATCTTTAATCAATAAGTATAAAGCCTATAATCGCGCTTTTATAGTAAATCACTAAAAGCGAGTAGATTATGACTATCTTAGAGCGAATCAATGCCATTTTAAAGAGCAAAAATATGTCCAAGAGAGAACTTGCACGGCGCATAATCGCACTTGAATACCGCGCCGCCAAAACAGGTGAAATCCCCACCGAATCAAGCATTTACGCCTATCTAAATGGCACGATTGAGCTAAAGGCGGATTTGCTCCCATATATCGCACAAGCACTTAATATTTACGAGCAGGAGCTATTTACTAGCGAGGCGAAAAGCCAAAAAATCTTACAAAAAATTTATCGAAATAATATAGAACGATACGCTGAAATTATTGATTTACTAGAATATGTATCGCCTAAGACGCTGGAGACTTTAGAGACGCTCTTGCGACAAATTAAAGATGATACGCTGTCGCGCAACGCAATGGTGCATAGCTATCTAAAAACCACTACGGGGGGGGGGAATCGCTAAAATAATTATGCAATCATTGATAGATTCGGCAATTTGCGTAAGATTTATAAAACCCCAAAATGGATTGCCACGATTCGGCATTCGCCGAATCTCGCAATGACGGAGTGTAGATTCGTCATACTGAGCGTAGCATTTATGCGTAGCGAAGTATCCAAAAAATAAAATCCGCACGAAGTGCGAAACCTTGCTAAAGTTTTGCTACTTTTTGCTTTTGCAAAAAGTAGAGTCCTCTTAACCCCTAGACTCTAATCCACAAAGTAATGTTATTTTGATTCGCTTTTGGAACATTGATTCGTCCATAATTTAGATTCGCGTGATTTGGATACTTCGCTACGCTCAGTATGACGATAGGCTTTATTTTTTATTTGTTTGGATTGCCACGAAAATTCGCTACGCTCATTTTCTCGCAATGACGAAAAAGGGCGTGGATTGCTTTGCGCGAATCTACGATTCGCCTCGCAATGACGGAGTGTTAAAAATCCGCGTTTGATTCGTAGCTGATTTGCAAAGCAAATCACAATCGAAGTAATGGCGGTGTGGCTTTTGTATTTGTAAGAATTTTTGGGCGTGAGGCTAGACTTGGGG
>JBNMJF010000179.1:0-4591 GCA_050873665.1 Helicobacteraceae bacterium | reverse complement strand
AAATCGCTACTATCTTTTGTGGTGGTGATAAAAATCACGGCATTATCGTCCATCGCGGTATTTAGCGCGGATAGATTATGCTCATCGTTTATAAAAATCGGGCTAATGGTATATGGAAAGACAAAGCCCGAATCCTCAACTAAAATAGGCAAAATGGTTGGAAATTTCATATTTTTCAAAATCTATGTCCTTTGTTTTTGGGTTTGGCGTGGTAGATTCAAGCCCTACCAGCTAAATATTTTCACATACCACGGGATATGCGAAGGTTCAAATTCGATACCCTCCAAATCCGCGATTTTCTCCTCATACATTTTTTGCGCGATTTCCTTATCTTTCATACGATAAACCCTCGCAATTTCTTTGTTAATCTCTAATTGTGCAAGTTTAAATGTCGTTAGAATATGCCTAATGTAGGGCAAAAACTTGCTATTTTGATTTAGCGCGACAAAAGAAGCGATTTCATTGACATTTTCATTTACGAATCCTTGGTCTTTGGTGTAGTTTGGAAATGCGTAAAAATTGCTTTGGATATTCAAAAAGCCGACATAATCGGTATTTTTCGCATCGCTAAAGCGCGTTTTGTATTCATTAGCGAAAAATCCAGCGAGTAAATGCTCGTTATTCTCGCTATGCTCTTTTGCCAAAAGAATAAGCGCATCTTTAATCAGTGGCGAAGCGGAATGCTCATTTTGCAATGAGTTAAAAAAATTATCCGCCTTTTCTAAATTGCCGTCCGCTACGGCGATAATGATTTGCTCATACCAATATGACGCGCTTTTATTAAACTCATCGGCATCATCACTGCAACCAGAGATAAAAATACTTGCGATAAAAAACGCGCCAAATACGGCTAGATTCATATATTTTCTCATTTACATTCCCTTACCATTTTAAAAAATTCCTTAAAGATTTTCGCGCTCTCTTTGGGTCCGGGACTTGCTTCTGGGTGGTGCTGGAGCGAAATAATAGGCGAATCGTTATATTTCACGCCCTCAATCGTGCCATCAAAGAGATTTTTATGCGTGATTTGCGCCACTTCACAAAGCGAATCAGGCACGGAGTAGATATGATTTTGCGCGGTGATTTCGACTTCATTTGTCAGCAGATTTTTCACAGGGTGATTTGCGCCGTGATGCCCAAACTCTAATTTATAAGTCTCATAGCCGTGCGCTAGGCTTAAAAGCTGGTGTCCTAAGCAAATGCCAAAGATAGGGATTTTTGCCTTTATTAGCTTTTGAATCTCGCTAATTTCGCGCTTTAAAACCTTAGGGTCGCCCGGTCCATTTGATAAAAATACGCCACCAATTTCGCGCTTTTTAAATCGCTCTATAATGTCATCGCCACTTGCACTATGTGGCAACACTTCGCACTCTAATCCCGCGCTAACAAGCTCATTTAGGATATTTTGCTTTATGCCAAAATCCAAAACTACGATTTTTTTGGTGGTTTTTGGCTTTGTGTAGCTCATAGATTCAAAGCTAAAATTGCCTTGCTTGTGGGATTTTGTCGCTTTGGTGCTAATATCTTTGATAAAATTTATATCCGCGATTTTTGGCGAATCTTTTAGTGCTTTTTTAAGCGATTCAAGCGTGTGTAACTTGGTAGAGATGATAATATTACTCGCGCCATTTTGCCTAATAAATTTTGTCAAAAATCTTGTATCAACATTTGCAATGCCCATAATCCCGCGCTTTTTTAGGTAGGAATGCAATGAATCTTGTGCGCGAAAATTTGATGGATTCGCATTGTAATGACGCACGATAATGCCGTAAGCACAAGCCAAATTCGACTCTATGTCATTGTCATTTACGCCTACAATGCCGATTTCAGGCATTGTGAAAACGACAAACTGCCCTGCGTAGCTAGGGTCGCTTAAGATTTCTTGGTAGCCACAAAGCGAAGTGTTAAAAATCATCTCTCCGCATTTTGTCCCCTCAGCCCCAAAGCTAAGGGCAGAAATCACGGATTCGTTACCCTCAATGTATAAATGCGCTTTTTTGAAAATCTCAGCCATTAAAAATCCTTAAAGCCATTAAATAAATCCTTGTTTGCGTAGCTCTTCCTCAAACATTTTGCTAAACACTAAGTCATATTCCTCTGTGCCACGCTTTGGTTTCTTTTTATAATTATCGATTCTATCACGGATAGATTTTTCAATCACTCTATATCCCATTGCGTAGTCATTTATGGACTTAAAAATGGCGTTTTTTACCATTGTTTCGCTAACTTTGAAATTTATAATGCTAGTATCAATTAGCTCGTCCATTATTTTGTGCGAAAGCGCGTTGTATCGCTCCTCCCACGCAAGGACAAAGTTGCTCTCACTCGCAAATCGCCTCTTTACCATACGAAAAAGCTGATTTTCATCTAGTCCCTCGCGCTCAAATTCGCTAACATTTTGCTCCAAAAATAAATGCGTTTTTTCCTCTAATGCAAGTTCTTGCTTGATATTTTCCTCCAAATATTTACTAGCGATTTTGATGATATCCCCGCGATTCGTCAAAATCTCTATAAATCCCGCATTTCCCAAATCTCTAGCGATTTTATCAGCGATATATTGAATGTGTGAAAATTTCAGCTTCATTGCTTTGTCCTCTTTGGCTTTTCTTTAAAAATTTTTTTGGTTATTGTAGCACATTGAAACTTTAGATTGCGCCCAAATCTAAATTAAAGATTTAATGTGCCTTTAGATTCGCGTAATACTCGCTTAAAAATACTTTATTTGCGCTTCCGTCAAATGCGCGAATCCCTAACTTATCAAGCGTTAATTCCACCGCATTCACCACCCACGCCATTTCATAGACTTCAATTAGCCCCATATTATTTATGCGAAAAATGCTCTCTTTTAGCTTATCTTGCCCACCTGCGACATTTACGGCATAATCGCTCTTTAAGATTCGCCGAATCTCTGGCGAATTTTGGCTATAAATAGTCGCCATTGCGATGGCTGGATTTTTAGGATAGATTTTTAATCCAAGTGCGCGAATCGCCGAATTTAACGCTTCTCCACGCGCTTTTGTCTCTTTATAGACTTTTTTCAAATCCACAGATTCAAAATACTTTGCTAGTGCGATAATAATGCTTGTAGGCGCAGTCCAAGCGGTTGTGTTTTTGCGCTGATTTTTTAGCTCTGTTTTTAGGTTGAAATAAAAGCCTATATCGCGCTCTTCCGCAAGGCTAACGGCATAATCACTAAGCCCCAAAATCGCCATTCCGGGTGGCAACATAAATGCCTTTTGAGAGCCACCGATAAGCACATCAATGTGGCTTGTGTCAATTTCCTCCACGCCCATAGCTGTGATTGCATCGGCGATAATGACAATTTTAGGATTAAGCGATTTTGCCATTTTGGCGATTCCTTCGACATTGTGGCGCAGTCCTCCCGCGCTCTCGCACACTTGAATGCAAAGCGAATCAATATCTTTGTCTTTTTCTAAAATCGCTTTTATTTCATCAGCGGTGGGTGCGGTGTCCCATTCGTTGATGACTTCTACAAAGTCGATTTTATGCGCTTTAGCGATTTTGCCAAATCGTTCGCCAAATTTTCCGCTATTTACGCAAAGTGGCTTTTTGCAAAATGTCAGCATACTTGCCTCCATTGCGCCACTTCCGCTACTTGCAATCATCAAAACCTCATTCATTTTTAGCATTGCTTGGAGGTTTTCACGCGCGAGGGCGAAATACGCTTCAAATTCTTTGGTGCGGTGGTGCAAAGTCGGCAATGCCAAAGCATTACGCAAAAACTCTGGCGTAGGCGTAGGACCGGGTGTAAAGAGTAACATTTTTTATCCTTTTTAAGTTTAAATCTAAAAAAGCGCATTTTGCCAAAAAAATATATAAATTTTAATAAGATTCACAATATTTTTATTGTAAAATCCGCGCGAATCTTTAAAAAATCTTAAAGAATTTTATCTATCATAGCGAATCTAAATATTATTGCGCGTTTTTTGCGCTTTTTTGGGGGAAAAATGTCCAAATTTTTGGCAATCTGCATTTTTGTTAGCAATCTTTTTGGCGCGTGGGTTATGTTTAATGACGGGACAGACACTTACATTTACAATAATCTTAATGGCGATATTTTTATCCGCCACAGGGAAGGCGGGGAAAATTATGAGGATAGATTCATAAAAATGCCAGCGGGTGTCGTGCCACAAAATCTCCAAAATAATAACAACCAAAATAAATCCACGCGTTATCAGACAAATAGCGTGAATCCCGCGAATCAAAGCACGAATCAAGCGGTGAATCCAAGCGCGAATCAAAATCCACAAATCCAAAAAGAGCAAGTTGATGCGCTTGAGAAGCGATTCCAAGAGTTAGAGAGCAATTTGCTAAATAAGGCGTTAGAATGATTAGTATGAAGCAAAATAATATAAAAGGGCGCGAATTTTTTGACTATCTATTTGACAGACAAGCATTATTGCACTATCTAAGCGAACAGCCCAAAGATAGAGAGGCTATGGTGTTGCTTTTTGAGCTAGAGGATTTAGATGAGTGGTTTTCGATTTACTCGCCAAATGTCGTTTCAAAGGCTGGAGAGGAGATTTTAAATCTAATTAGTGAGATTTTGCCACTAGAGGCGAAGTTTTTT
>JBNMJF010000178.1:0-4632 GCA_050873665.1 Helicobacteraceae bacterium | reverse complement strand
GCGAGTGTGTGCGCATCGCTTGGGATAAAACTCATCATCGCAATGCCTGAATCAATGAGTATTGAGCGCAGAAAAGTAATGCTAATCTTTGGCGCAAAATTAGAGCTAACGCCCAAAGAAAAGGGAATGAAAGGCGCAGTAGAACGCGCAAACGAGCTAAATAAGGAAATCCCCAATAGCGTGATTTTAAATCAATTTAGCAATCCTAGCAACCCTGCGATTCACAAAGCTACCACGGCGCAAGAGATTTTACAATCGCTAGGTGGCACAAAAATCGATGTCTTTGCAGCGGGAGTCGGCACAGGCGGGGCGTTAAGCGGGATTGGCGAAGTGCTAAAAGAGCAAAATCCAAATATTGATATTTATGCAATCGAGCCAAAAGATAGCCCTGTGCTAAGCGATGGCAGAGCTGGAGCGCATAAGATTCAAGGCATTGGCGCGGGATTCGTGCCTGATAATTTGAATCAAAAGCTATACAAAGAAGTGATTTGCGTGGATTCAAACGATGCGATTGAATCGGCGCGTGAATTAGCGGCAAAAGAGGGATTACTTGTGGGAATCTCAAGCGGAGCGAATTTCTTTGTCGCCAAAGAATTGGCGAAAAAATACAAAGGCAAAAATATCCTAACGATTCTAAATGACACAGGCGAACGCTACCTAAGCACGGATTTGTTTAGCGGGATTTAGGGGAATTTGCGGTTTGTGGGATTTATCTTGTAATAGATTCGCCATTTTGTAGATTCGCCATTTTGGCTAGTGTCTAAAAGTGCGAATCACAAAAATGGCGATATTTACATAAATTTTTCGCTAAAATTACTTTTAAATTTTAAGATTAAGGAATGGCAATGAAAGGGCTTATTTTAGGCATTTTGGTGATTTGTGGTGTGGCGGTTTGCGCTAATGCTGGGCATTTGAGCGATAGTGAAGTCAAAAAATATCAGCACTATATGAAAAGATGGACAATTTTAAAAAATGATAATTTGGATTTCTACAATGGTTGCAAAAAAGATGGCACTTTTAAGGGCTGCGAGGAGCGCAAAGAAATCGTAATGCGCCTAATATGGCTACAACACGCCGATAAATATGGCAAAACAGCCACAAATAAGATACTTACAGAAAAATGGGGCGAGTGGTTTGAGCTAAAATGGGACACTAATGGCAATGATAGAAATAATGTCTTTGTGGTTTTGGAGCAGGATTTGAAGTTAGAAGAGATTCGCCGTGGCAAAAATGACGCCGCAAAAGCCTACTACAAGATAAACAAAGATGATTTGATAAAAACAAATAAAAAGAAAAAGAAAAACGCGGATTTTAATTAACTTTAAACTATATTTGTGCTAGAATCCCCGCTTTATTAAATAGGGAGCAAAGCTCTCAAATCACATACACTAGGGATAAAGATGAAATATTACAGATTTTTACTAGCTGGTTTTGGCTCTGCTTTAATCATAAGTGCAGTGCTGTTTGGCAATCTCTTTGCTAAGGGCAATTCCAATCAATCGCGCCTTGATGGATATAGCAAGATTCGCACGGTGATTTCCAATATCGAAAATTACTATGTCGATGATATTTCGATGAATGAGATTGTGAATAAAGCAATCAGCGGACTTTTAAGCAATTTGGACGCACACTCGGCATATCTCACACCAAAGGAATACACAGACTTAAAAGTGCAGACTAGCGGACATTTTGATGGCATTGGGATTCAAATCTCGCTAAAAGATAGCGCACTTACGATTATCTCCCCAATCGAAGGCACACCGGGCGATAAGGCTGGACTAAAGGCTGGAGATGTGATTTTAAAAATCAACGACCAAAGCACACTAAATATGACGATTGATGATGCGGTGAATCTTATGCGTGGTAAGAAAAAGACGAGCGTTAAGCTAACTATTATCCGCAAAGGTGAGCCAAAACCGCTTGTTTTTGACATACAGCGCGACACTATTGAGATTAACTCCACTTATGCCAAAAAGATTGAAGGCACGGATTATCTCTATTTGCGCGTAAATACCTTTGATGAAAAGGTAACCAAAAATGTCGAATCGCTAGTGAAAAATAGCAAGGCAAAGGGCATTATCTTAGATTTGCGAAATAATCCCGGTGGGCTTTTGGAACAAGCCGTAGGACTAGGAAATCTTTTCATAAAAGAGGGTGTGATTGTCTCACAAAAAGGCAAAATCAAAAGCAACAACGAGGAATTTAACGCCAATGGCAAAGCTCCATTTAGCAAGATTCCCCTTGTGGTGCTAGTAAATGGCGGTAGTGCGAGTGCAAGTGAGATTGTCGCAGGGAGTTTGCAAGACCACAAACGCGCCATAATCGTGGGCGAAAATACCTTTGGCAAAGGTAGTGTGCAAATCGTGCTTCCGCTAGATAATAGCGAAAATGGAGATGCACTGCGCCTAACAACTGCGCGGTATTATTTGCCTAGTGGGCGGACGATTCAAGCGGTGGGAATCACGCCAGATATTGTTGTTTATCCCGGTCCTGTGCCAAAAGATAATGAAGATTTTTCTATCAAAGAGGCGGATTTGAAAAAGCATTTGCAAAGCGAATTAGAAAAGATTGATTCTAACGCGCAAAGTGCCACACAAGCCACCAAACCCACTCCAAAAGATAGCAAAAGCAAGTCAATCACAGCGGAGGATATTTACAATGACATTCAGCTAAAAAGCGCGATTGACGCGCTAAAAGTGCTTACAGTTGTGGGGATTCCTACTAAAATCAATGTAGCAAACAAATAAGGGAGGTTAAAAATGGAAAAATTAGATTTGCTTTATGAGGGCAAGGGCAAAAAGCTATATGCGACAAATGATGATTTGAAAATCATCTCTGAGTTTAAGGACGATTTGACAGCGTTTAACGCGCAAAAAAAAGGCAACGAAAAGGGCAAAGGTAGCCTAAACTGCCAAATTAGCACCATTATCTTTAAACTTTTGGAGCAAAATGGCATAAAAACGCATTTCATCGAATCGCTAAATGAAAATAGTATGCTTTGCAAAAAGGTGCAGATTATCCCGCTAGAAGTTGTCGTGCGCAATGTCGCCACAGGTTCGCTTACTAAAAGGCTAGGCATTACGGAGGGACAGAAGCTAGATTTCCCAATAGTGGAGTTTTATTACAAAAATGACGCGCTAAATGACCCGCTAGTAAATGATGAGCATTGCAAGATTATGGGGATTATCGATGATGACAAAAGTGCGGAGTTTATCAAAAAAACGGCGCGAAAGGTTAATGAAATCTTAGTGGATTTTTTTGCAAAGGCAAACTTGCGACTAATCGACTTTAAGGTGGAATTTGGGCGAGATGAAAAAGGTGAGATTTTGTTAGCTGATGAGATTAGCCCTGATTCGTGCCGTTTGTGGGATAAAGATAGCAATAAAAAAATGGATAAAGATATTTTCCGCCAAAGTTTAGGCAATGTCAGCGATGCGTATAAGGAAGTTTTGGCGCGAATGCAAAGCGTGAAATAGCGTAGATTCGGGCATAATAGCGATTTTGAGCGATTTTTAAAGGCGACATAGATTTTAAAGGCAGAAAATATGAAAGCAGAAGTTGAGATTTCACTAAAAGATGGCATTTTAGACCCACAGGCAAAGACGATTTTTAATGCTTTGCATTCGCTTGGATTTGACTGCGTGAGGGATTTAAAAATCGCAAAAAAGATGACTTTGGATTTGGATTTGAGCGACACAAATCGCGCAAATGAGCAATTAGAATCAATGTCAAAAGATTTACTCGCCAATCCCGTGATTGAAAATTACAAAATAAAGATTTTATCTTGATAGCGATATTGCGATTTTTAGGCACAAACTGCGAGTTTGATGTGGAATACGCCGCACAATTTTTAGGCGAAAAATCCGCCATTGTGTGGCACAAAGAAACCACCTTGCCACACGGCACAAATGCCGTCATAGTCCCCGGGGGCTTTAGCTATGGGGATTATTTGCGTTGCGGTGGGATTGCGAAATTCGCGCCCATTATGAAAGCTGTGAAGCGATTCGCCGACAATGGCGGATTTGTCTTTGGGATTTGCAATGGATTTCAAATCTTATGCGAGGCAAAAATGCTTCCCGGTGTGCTTATGCGAAACAAACATATCGCCTATAAAAGCGTAATGGGCGAGTTTGAGATTTGCAGTAATGATAATATGTTGCTAAAAAATTATATGATTCGCCAAAAGATAAAGCTCCCAATCGCCCACGCTGAGGGGAATTACTACATTGATGAGGCGGGATTAGCAAAGTTAAGCGCAAATAATCAAATTTTGCTAAAATACACAAGCGATATAAATGGCTCTGTGGCGCGAATCGCTGGGATTTGCAACGAAAATAAAAATGTATTTGGTATGATGCCTCACCCTGAACGCGCAATCGAGCGCATTTTAGGAAGTGATGATGGAGCGGATATGCTAAAAAATATTTTTAGCACAAATGCGCCAAGTAGCGTTGAATCAAGCGCATTAGATTCGCGCGAATCTGCAGAATTGCCCGAATCGCGCGAATCTGCCGAATCGCTTGAATTCACCAAATCGCCCGAATCTAACAAAGCCGATTCACTAGATTTATTAGATTCGCCACATTCGCCACATTTGCCACATTTGCCAAGCGAATCGCTAAATCTTAAGGC
>JBNMJF010000177.1:0-4639 GCA_050873665.1 Helicobacteraceae bacterium | reverse complement strand
GTCAATATCATCAATATCCGCGCCGTTATTTAGCAATAATTTCACAATCTCTAAATGCCCCTTTTCAGCCGCCCAAATAAAGGCATTCCAAGCGTTGTTGATAGTGGGCTTGAAATGTGCCCCCGAATCTAACAAAAACTGCACCACTTCCAAATGCCCCTTAAAACTCGCACTCATAAGCGCGGTGTAGCCGTCTTTTTTGGCAGCATTGACATTTGCGCCATTTTCCACCAAAAACTTCACAATCTCCAAATGCCCCTTAAAACTCGCACTCATAAGCGCGGTGTAGCCGTCATTACGCGTGGCGTTGATATTTATGCCATTTTTGACTAAATATTGCACGATTTTTAGGTGCTTAAACGAACACGCCCACATAAGCGCATTCCACCCATTTTCATCAGCGGCGTTAATATCCGCGCCTTTTTTGTGTAAAAATCGCACGATTTCCAAATAATCAAATGAGCTTGCAAGCATAAGCGCAGTAGTCGAATCATCGCGCTTGGCGTTAATATCCGCGCCATTTTCGACTAAAATTTTCACAATATCGATATGCCCTTCGCTAACGGCACTCATAAGCGCATTCCACCCGTCATTATCGCTGTCATTGACATTGACATTTAAATCAAGTAGCAATGATACAACGGATTTATTCCCGCTAAGTGCGGCAAACATAAGCGCGGTGTAGCCGTTATTCGCGCGTAAATCCAATCTCGCGTCATTATCAAGCAGAAATTTCACCATTTTGTAATTCCCGTCTTTACACGCCCACATAAGCGCGGTGCAGCCGTCATTATCGCTGACATCGATATTTGTGCCATTTGCGATGAGATACCTCGCACTATCCATTTTATCCTCAATGACGGCTTTTATAAATTCTTGTTCTAAAACGCCCACCTTGCAATTCTCCGTAAATTGAAATTTTAAAGCCAAAATTATACATTATAAAAACAAAAATAGCCTTGAAAAGTTAGCAAAATTTTGCGCGTGGTTTAGAATCGAAATAAAATTTTGGGCTTTGAAGTGAGTAAATTTTGGCGAATCTACCACGAATCTTTGGGCGAATCTACACGAATCGCTAGGCGAATCTAATAATTTTTGGGCGAATCGCCCGAATCTACGCTAGATTCAGCCGAATCTTTAGCGAATCCACCGCGAATCCGCCACAATCCCACGCGAATCTAATCTATTATCCTTATACGAACATTAGGCGGAAATCTTGGTGCTTTTCTTTGTGTATTTGGCGATTCGTGATTTTTATTATATTTTGCCCCATATTTTTGCAAAATTGTAAATGGTGTGCCACCACGAAGTGCCTTATCTAGTGCGGTTTCGCCATCGTTATCTATTAGATTGACATTTGCGCCGTGTTGTAAAAGATATTGTATTATTTCAGTGTTATCTCCAGCGCCACCTGCAATAAGCATTAAAGCAGTTCTGCCATCGTTATCTTGGATATTCACATTCGCGCCATTTTCCACTAAAAGTTTTACCGCTTCAAACAAACGCAAATATGCAAATCTATCCAATATAGACATATACTTACTACATTCTGCAACTATCATTAAAGCAGTTTTGCCACCATATCTTTTGACATTCGCATTTGCACCTTTTTTTAATAAAAGTTTCATTACTGAAAACAAATCCGTGTAGCGGTTAGTTGCTTGTTTATAACAAAGTCCATCTGCAACGATTGTTAAAGCAAGACCTGCATCTGCGCCATTTTCAGCCAAAAACTTCACAATCTCTAAATGTCCTTCCTCTACGGCATTGTATAAAGGCGATGAACCTTTACAATTCTCATCATTCACATCTATGCCTTGTGATACTAAATATTTCACAATTTCTAAATGTCCTCCTTTTGCTGCTTGCACTAAATCATTGCAACCCATTCTTGCACCACTAATCACTAAATATTTAACTATATCCAAATATCCATATTTTACAGCTTCGTTTAAAGCTGCTCCAGTATTGTTATAAAATGTGCCATACTGAGGAAGTTTTTTACGAATTTCTATAGGAAGGTTATTATAATTCCCCCACCAACCTTTAACTACTTTTAAATCCCAATCATTATTTTCTATCAAATATTTAACTACGCTTAAATGCCCATATTTTGCAGCCTCGCTCAAAGCAGAGTTAGCATTGCAACTCCTAACTATATCACTTAATGTAGCATTCATATCTTTGTCCTCTTTTTTTAATTGCTCTAAAAAAGATTTTACTTGCTCTAAATTGCCTCGCCTTGCAGCATTTATAAATGCTAGAGAGGTATTAAATTCAGTGGTTTTGGGTTTTAAATAATCCCATATTGCATCAGTCCCCGAATCATACAAGATAGGATACTTACACTGACCTGCGAGATTTATATCCACACCGATATTTTCCACCAAATACTTTACCACTTCCAAATGCCCATTTGTTGCAGCACCTTGTAAAGCCTCATCAACTGCCCTTTGATTATCTTTACAACCAAAATTAAGCACATTTCTACTAACAAGTGATTTTACCTTGAATAACTCGCCATTTTTCGTTGCGTTTATAAAATCCACAATATGAATCCCATTAGCATAATTCCAATCACAATTTTGAATCTTATTAGCATAAATAGCCTCAATCATCAACACCATAAATACAAAACACAATCTTTTAATCATTTCAACTTCCCCCTTTTTAGTTTTAGCATTGCTATTTTAGCAAAAAAATAGCGCAGATTCGCCACTATGAATTATGAGTTTATTAGCGAATCTAATGCGAATTTTTGGCGAATCTGCAACGAATCTACAGCCGAATCGCCCGAATTACGCTAGATTCAGCCGAATCTAGCCCGAATCTACCACGAATCTTTGGGCGAATCCCACGCGAATCCGCCACAATCCCACGCGAATCTAATCTATTATCCTTATATGAACATTGGGTGGAAATCTTGGTGCATTTCTTGGCGAATCTGATTTGTGGTTTTGTATATGAACATTAGGCGGAGCTTTTGGCGAATTTGATGATTTACGGCGTTTATTATATTTAGCCCCATATCTTTTTAAAAGCGCAATTTGCTTTTCGCCAAGTGCCATATCTAGTGCGGTTTCGCCCCTTTCATCTACTACATTGATACTTGCACTTGCGCCGTGCTGTAAAAGATATTGCGTTATATCAATATAAGTTGAATTTCTTACGGCATACATTAGCGCAGTTTTGCCACTTTTATTTTGGTAATTGACATTCGCGCCATTATTTACTAACATTTTCACTATTTCAAAGTAATATGGGTATGTATCTCTGCTGTCGATTGTATATTTGGTAGGTTCTACAGCATCAATTAAACCACTTTCGTATATTTTTGCGCCATTTGCTATTAAAAGCCTTGTTATTTCCACAATGTTTGCTAAATATTTATTTTTTTCTGCTTGTGTTTTTATATTTAGAGAAGTATATATGTGCCCATTTGTGTTTATATGGACCGAATCTTTTGTTAAATCTACACCTTGAGATAGTGCATATTTCACAAACCCCAAATCACCTCTCGCTATCGCACCTTGTAAAGCACCTCTTATATCTGCACCCTGCGATATTAAATATTTTGCAACCTCAAAATGCCCATTTCCTACAACAGAATATAGCTTAATTTTCACATCTGCACCCTGTGATACTAAGTATCGCACTACTGCTAAATGTCCTTCCTCTGCAGCCATTGCTAAAGCATTATGCGGTCCATTATTGACACTAGCGCCATTTTCTACTAAATATTTCACCACTTCTAAATGTCCATTAGCACTTGCACTAATTAGCGCAGTATCTTTTTTGCTGTTTCCTGCGGAGTATGCAACATTATTATTGACATTCGCGCCATTTTCTACCAAAAATTTCACCACTTCCAAATGCCCATAATACGAAGCCTCAATCAAAGCAGAGGTTTCGCAGTGGGAATTGTTTGCATTAACTTTTATATCATTTATATCCTTGCCCTCTTTTTTTAATTGCTCTAAAAAAGATTTTACTTGCTCTAAATTGCCTCGCCTTGCAGCATTTATAAAGGCTAAAGCGGTACTTAATTCTTTGGTTTTGGGTTGCAAATAATCCCATATTGCATCATTTGCCGAATCATACAAGGGCGCATAGCCACACTCACCTATACGATTGGTATTCGCGCCTTTGCTTACTAAAATCTGCACTATTGCCAAATGCCCTTTGTCCGCCGCTTCAAACAAAATAGTATTGTTTGCTCTGGGATTTTTGCCATATCTGTAATTCACATTTGCGCCAATATTATTTACCAAATATCTTACCACTTCCAAATGCCCATTTGTCGTAGCTCCTTGTAGAGCCCTATCAACTGCCCATTGATTATATTCACCACCAAAATTAAGCACATTTCTACTAACAAGTGATTTTACTTTGAATAACTCGCCATCTTCCGCTGCGTTTATAAAATCCCAAATATGAATATCATCAGCGTAAATAGTTTGAATCATCAATGCCATAAATGCAAAACACAATCTTTTAATCATTTTGATTTCCCCCTTTTTAGTTTTAGCATTGCTATTTTAGCAAAAAAATAGCGCAGATTCGCCACTATGACTTTATTTTAGATTCGATAAAATGCGACTCGCACACAAAAATAAGCGATTCGTGCAAAAAAATAAGC
>JBNMJF010000176.1:0-4663 GCA_050873665.1 Helicobacteraceae bacterium | reverse complement strand
GTGCTGGTATCAGCACAAATACCAAAGTATCTATCGGTCCTACTTATCAACTACTTGTGCGCTGCATAGCGAGTTTTTAGAGGTTTATGCAACGGCGAATCGTCTATTTAAGTGCGATTCGAGTGGGGATAGATTCGCTTAAAGTGAGTGAATCGCTTTTGATTCACGATTTGTCAAAGTGGATACTTCGCGCTGTCGCGCTCAGTATGACGAGTGGGGGGCGTGGATTTGCACTTGTTTTGTAGTCGATTCGTGCACAGCACGAATCGCAATCGAAGTAATTGCGGTGTTGCTTTGGATTATTTTTGTATGAAACAAGCGATATAAGACTAGTTGTCTATTGCGCGCGGTTTTATGCAAAAATAATCCAAATGAATACCCAAGAACGACTTGTATAGCCCTAAAACAAAAGCAACGCTATAACCCTTGCATTAAGATTGTGATTAACCCCTCCACCTCCTCCTCGCTCAAAAGCGCACTTTTATTATTCGCCAAAAATTCCACGAATCGCGCTCTTTTTATCTCAAAATCTCCATTTATGCAATGCTTATGCGCACTTAAAAATCCCCGCGCGATGCGCACTTCATCGCCCAAAACTTCATCGCAAATAAAGCACGAATCCCCCATTGATTTTCGCCCCTCATTTTCTAACAAAAGCGCGTATAAGTCTAGCAATGCGCGATTTGGGCTTTGCTTTGACATAATCGTCAATGCGCGATTTAGCAAATCAAAATAAAAGTTAGAAATTTCCTCAGTCCCGCTTAAATGCTTATCTAATAATCGCATAAAGCCCTGAAAATAGCGCATTTTATGATAGTCGTTTTCCCACTCAAAGCCTAACTGCGAGATTGCACGGAGGCGAGGCATAAAAATGCCGTTGTAATCCACTTCAAAGTCGATTTTGCGCCCGATATTTATGATGCTATGGCGAATCCCATAAAATCTATAAAGCGTTAGAAAGTGGCTTGGCGTGATGATATTAACGATTATGTCCTCATTTTTTAGCTTTCTAATCCCGCTTATGAATCCTTGCATAAATCTCCCCAAATTCAATATAATTCCACTTTTAAAATTGTAGCATTCATAACTAAAAAGGTGGAAATTATGCAAAAATTTATCGAATCCACGCTAAATGCGGGTTTGCAAATCGCGCTAAATCTAAATTCAGGCAAGGCGAATCTCTACGAAAAGCACTCGCGCGGTGCGGGTGGCGATATAAGCATTGGCGCGGATTTGCTGAGTGAAGGCATTTTGGTGGAGTGTTTAAGCGCGTTTGGCAATATTGACAGCGAGGAAGTGGGATTCGTGGATAATAAAAAGGATTGCACCATTATCATCGACCCGCTTGATGGGAGCGATAATTTTCTCTCACACATTCCATATTACGGCGCGAGTGTGGCTTTGCGCGAAAATGGCGCAGAAAGTAGTAGCGTGGGAATCATTATGAATTTTTGCAATCTAAGCGCGGTTGTGAGCTTTAAAGGGCAAAATTATTATGGTAATTTGGCTGGTGGCTTTGAAACTTTTAGCACGAATCTGCCCACGAATCCGCCTAAATGTGGCATTTTTGAGGGCGCGTATCGCAATCCGCACATTTGCGCCCTTTTAAATAAAAACAACATAAAATTTCGCTCTTTGGGCGCACTCGCGCTATCGCTTGGCTTAAGTGAATGCGTGAATTTTGTGCTTTTTGATGGCAAAAAGCGACATTATGACTTTGAGGCTGGATTTCTCATCGCAAAAAATCTCTACAAAATTGAGAGCGAAAAATTAGTGCTTATAAGCAAAGATAAACAAATATTTGATAGAATTGCGGAATTTTTATTCTAAAAATCTCTATTTTTAGGAGGATAAAATGGCATTTTTCAAAAAAGGCAAAGTCGCCAAAGAGGGCGAAATCAAAGACAATCCGCAAGAAGTCCAAACGCAATGGATAAAGTGCAATCTCTGCGGTTCGCTAATGTATTACAAAGAAGTTTTGGCGCAAAATTCCGTCTGTCCCAAATGCAATTATCACTTTAGAATCTCCGCTAATGAGCGCATAAAATTGCTATTTGATGAAGGTAGCGTAAAAGAATTTGATAGGAATCTCTCCCCCATTGACCCGCTAAATTTCGTGGATAAAAAGAGCTACAAACAGCGCGTGGAGGATTATTCCAAAAAAAGCGGTGGCAGAGAAAGCTCTGCTATTGCAATCGAAGCCAAAATCAACAAACTCCCCATTCAAGCTGTAATCTTTGACTTTGACTTTATGGGCGGAAGTTTGGCATCTGTGGAGGGCGAAAAAATCGTCCGCGCCATAAATCGCGCATTAGCCAAAAAACAAGCATTAGTGATTTGCTCAGCAAGTGGCGGAGCGCGAATGCAAGAGAGCACATTTTCGCTAATGCAAATGGCAAAGACAAGCGCGGCATTAGAGCGACTAAGCCAAAATGGACTGCCTTACATTTCGATACTAACCGACCCGACAATGGGTGGGGTGAGTGCTAGTTTCGCATTTTTAGGCGATATAATCATCGCAGAACCCGGCGCAACGATAGGATTCGCGGGTGCTAGGGTTATCAAGCAAACCATCGGCGAGGATTTACCCAAAGGATTCCAAACAGCGGAATTTTTGCTTAAACACGGGCTAATTGATATGGTGGTGGCGCGAAGCGACTTAAAAAAGACTATTAGCGATTTATTGGGAATGCTTTTTTATGAAAATAAAAATCTACACGATAAGCAAAAAAGCTCATAGTTGCGAGGATTACGGCAAAATGCTAAATCAATTTGGAGTGGAATTAGAAGTTATAAGCGTAATGAATGCGCGAATCGCTAGTGCGCAAAAAATCGCCACAAGCGAGGATTCGCCCCACGCAATCGCTTTGGCGCGTGAATCTTATGGCGATTCGCTAATGCGATTTATAAGCGCGGATTCGGCTAATATCGCGCTAGATTCAAAGGGCAAAGAGTTAGATTCGCTTGGATTTAGCGACATTATGCGCGATTCGGGTAAAAGTGTGAATTTTTTTATAGGCGGTGCTTATGGATTTGCCCCAAATTTTTTGGCAAAAACAACGAATCTATCCTTAAGCAAACTCACTTTTTCCCACAAAATCGTCCCGCTAATTTTATGTGAGCAGATTTATCGTGCGTTTTGCATTATCAACAATCACCCATATCACAAATAAGGAGGAAATTTTGCGAAAAAGCGACATTGAGAAATTGGCACAAAAATTAGAAAATCTAAAATCCGCCACCATTAAAAATCTCCGTGCCACAAGCGAAAATATCCATTCCCTAAACTCGCTAAATCAAAGCGAAGAGGCAGAGCTAGGCAGTGTGATGAGTATGGCAAAAATTAGTGAAAATCTCTTTAGCGCAAATAATAGCGAACTAGCCGAAATCGAACGCGCTTTAGAGAAAATCAAACGCAATCAATTCGGCAAATGCGAAATGTGTAAAAATGACATTGATATTAAAAGGCTTGAGGCAAAGCCGTTTGCGCGGTTTTGCATAAAATGCCGAGAGATTTTTGAAAACCAAAATAACGCCAAAAGGAGCGCAAGATGATTATTAAATACTATCCCGTTACGATTTTGATTTTAGGTGCGTTGGTGGGCTTTTATGTCTATACGCTGAGCGATGCGACATTTTTGTGGAGCGTGCCATTTACAAGTGCGGCTTATGATATGCCCATAGCTGTGTATGTTACGATGATAATTTATGCGGTGTTTTTGATTAGCATAATATTTATTTTCGCTGATAAAATGGGCATTTTTATCGAGCATAGCGCAATAAAAACGGACAAAAAAACGCTAATAAATAAAATCAAAAATAAAATCATAGAGCGAAACGATGATAAGCTGAATCTAAAAACCGAAACTTTTAAGGACATAGGAAGCATCATTGATAGCCTTGATATTACGCCAAAGCCCCACGCGAGTTGCACTCATAATGACATAAAAAAGCTACTTGCAATGTATGAAAACTTGCAAAATGGCGAGGAAATCGATGTGCATAAGTTTAATATCCCGCAAACTAGCTCACTTTTTACGCTAAATGTCAAAAATAGCATTGCGAAAAATTACAAAAACGGACTGCCCATTTTGAAAAACAAAAATTATATTTATGAGCTGAAAAAATGCGCGTTTTTGGCGTTGCTAAATAATGCCGACTCCAAAGAAATCGAAAAATATAAAGATAGCATAAGCTATGATAGAGAGATTAGCTTAGCGGTGTTTGATGCGTATTTGGCGGGGAAAATGGAGCTAAATTTGGTGGAATTTTCAAATATCTGCAAAAATGCGAAATTTGGCAAAGACGACTATTTGGCGTGTGCTAAGAGTATGAAGCGCAAACATACGCCCAATGAGTGGATAAAGCTCTTTGAATATTTGGCGGATAACGATGACAATGCGGAGGAGGCGTATCTCTTTGTGCTACTTGATTTGGAAATGCTTGCAGAGGCGAAAAATCGCCTAAAAGCACAGCCAAGCTATGAGCATCTCAATGTCCGCGCATATTTGGACTTAAAGAGCGCAGGAAAATCCTACCCTACGGAGTTGTTTTTTACAGGCTAAATTGCTTTGGCATTGCTTTGGCGATTCGCACAAATCGTTGCGAATCGCTTGAATCACTAAAGAAATTACGCGAATCTACACCCTACTTTGTCATACTG
>JBNMJF010000175.1:0-4663 GCA_050873665.1 Helicobacteraceae bacterium | reverse complement strand
CATTGATAGCCGTCCGCTTACAATTAACACCGCGCCACTTAAATCCGCCTCCGCCATAATCGCCTTGCCGATTGCCTTATCAAGCGCGTTGTGTCGCCCAATGTCTTCGCTTTGAAACACGCGATTTTCACAAAAAATCATCACTTTATGAACGCAACCCGTGAGATTAAAAAGCTCACTTTCTCTCTCAAACTCCGCGATTTTGGCGCATAAATCCGCAATCGCAAACCGCTCCTTTGAGCTAACAAATCTCTCTAAAATCTTGCCATCAAAATTCGCGCTCACGCCCACGCAACAGCCCGAAGTAAGCGTTTTCTCGTGGTAGAGATTTACCATATTTTCCTCGTTGATTTCCGCCTCGATAAACACGCTTAAGCCGTCAGCTGCGACTTTTATAGAGCGCACGGCACTATAAGATTCAATCACGCCTTCATTAAACAAAAAGCCCAAAATATGCGCGTCTTGGTCGTGTGGGAGGCACATTGTAGAGATGATTTTCGTGCCGTTTAGATAAAAACTCACGCGCTCCTCTTTGATGATAAAATCCACCTCATCGCTAAAATCCGCACATTGCGCCGATTTTGCGCCATTAAGATTCGTATCCACGCGAATCATCGGCACTTGCAAGATAAAATCGCTTGATTCAACAAACTGCGCCGAATCTAGCGCACAATCAATAGATTCAATGCTAGATTCGAGCCTAGATTCGATGATTTTATCTGAATCGCGCCTAGATTCCACGCACATTTTTGCATTCATAAGCCTAATGTCCTGCACTCACGCGCATAGCATCTAGCTTACCACTATTTTTCAAATCCTCGTAATAAAGGCTGTGCAACATTGAAACTTCCTCTTCGCCCATATTGCCGTTGATGATAGATTCAAGCGCACCTTCAATGGCAAACGCCGCCATATAAATGTGCGTGATTAGCATAGCCCAAAATGCGAATCCCATCACATTGTGAATAAGCGCGGTTAGGCGCAATGCGTTGATATTGGTGCATTGGAAAAACATAATTCCGCCTGTTACCACCATAACCGCACCGCCCAAAGTGGCTATCCAAAACCACATTTTTTGCCCTGCGTTGAATTTATGCGCGGGAATTATGCGATTGACTTTATCCAAATATCCGCCCATTATCGCAAACCACTTTATATCGTGGGATTTTGGCAGACAATCTTTAGCCCACATAAAAAACATTAACGCGCCAAATACCGCAAATATCGGCGTGCAAAGTCCGTGCAAATCCCGCGCGAATCGCACAAGCGCACCGCCACCCAAATACGCGCCAAAAACCATCATAAGCCCCGTTACGCAGATTATCACGCAAGGCACGGCAGCAAACCAATGCACCAAAATATTATATTTGCTAAAGACTTTTAGCTTTGAGGCGTGATTGTAATGCCTTGCGCCGATGATTTTATAATGCCCCAAAAATGCCAGTGGCACGAATAAAATCACGCATAAGAAAATAATGGCAAAATATTTTTCTTGCAAAATTGTAAAAAGTTCGCCAAGCCCATTCCACGCGCGAATCCCAGTGATTTTTTCGCCATTTGTAAGCCTATCTGCGCTAAGCCCGTTTCCAAGCAACACAGAGCCACTAACAATGCCTGAAGTCTGCGTATTTAGCCCCCAATTTTTGATTGCTTCAATTTGTTTGACACCATAAATATTTTTATTGTAGCCCAAATCTATCGTGTGAAAGTCGCTATTTTCCGCATCTGCCAAAGCATTCACAGGCAAAAGCACAAGGGCAAAAGCCCCCGCAATCACAGCGAAATTTAGCCCAAATCGCTTCATAAGTGTTTTCATCGCCAAACTCCTACGCGCTTTTTAATCGCCGTATGCTTTTTGCCACGAGTAAGGAATCACAGGCGCACCGCTACCTTTTAGCGATACACGCTCACGGATTATACCGCTAACTTCATCGCTACCACCTGCTAGTAATGCCTTTGTAGAGCACATAGCCGCACACGCGGGGACGCGCCCTTCTGCGATTCGGTTTTGTCCATAAAGGCGCATTTCCTCATCGCTATGCGTTTCCTCTGGTCCTCCAGCGCAAAATGTGCATTTATCCATCGCACCGCGTGAGCCAAAAACATCGCTTTTGGGGAATTGTGGCGCACCAAAAGGACAAGCATAAAGGCAGTATCCGCAACCAATGCAAGTCTTTTTATCGTGCAATACAATGCCGTCTGCGCGGATATAAAAGCAATCCACAGGGCAGACTTTCGCACAAGGCGCGTCTGCGCAGTGCATACACGCAATCGAAATCGCCTTTTCTGCGCCGACAATACCTTCATTTAGCACCACAACACGCCTACGATTCACGCCCACAGGCAAATGATGCGCCTCTTTACAAGCCACATCACAGCCGTGGCAGTCGATACAGCGATTTTCATCGCAGTAAAACTTCACTCGCGTATGCGGAGCTTCATTCATTCCAAACATTTCTTCGTTCATTTTATCCCCCTTTTTATGCTTTTTCTATTCTACATAAACCACATTTGGATTCAGGACACGCTGTATTGTAGTCGAATCCATAGCTACTAACCATACTCGCCGATTCGCCAATGGCATAAGGCTCTGTGCCTTTTGGATACAAATCTAAGCGCGATTTGCCTTGGTCCATACCTGAGAAATTTTGTGGTAGCCAAACGCTATTATAATCCACACGGCACGAGATTTTCGCTGGGACTAAAATGCGCGTATCCATAGTGCCATAAAGCCAAACCAAATCGCCGTTTTTCACGCCTAACTCAGCGGCTTTATCAGGGTGAATCTCTACAAACATATCGCCCTCGACTTCCGCCAAATATTTCGCGCTTCTAGTCTCTGCGCCCGTTCCCATATGCGCTACCATTCGCCCAGATAACATATTGATAGGATATTCTTTCACCCAATCTTTTTCTTTTTGGCGCGAACGATATTTGATATTTGCGCGGAAATGGTCTTTTTTGTCAGGGAAACTAGGATATTTATCCACCAAATCGCCCCTAAATGAATGCAATGGCTCTCTATGGAGCGGAATCTTATCATAATAATTCCACGCCACCGCCCTTGCCTTGCCATTACCATAAGGGCAAAGTCCCGCTTCTAGGGCTTTCTCTGCCAAAATATTATTGCCAAAGCCAACCGCTGCGGTGTGTCCTTTAATGGCTTCTTTTTCACTCGCCGTTAGTTTTACGCCTAGCGATTCGATATTTTCCGCCGTTACCGCTGGGTGTCCAAAGATTTTGGAATTTGGCAATTTATGCGGAGAGAGCATAGATTTGCCTGTGGCTTGGCTTTTCTCACCCCAATTCACGCGAAATCCCATTCCACCACGCATTACAGGAATGCTATCATTATAAAATACAGGTGTCCCGGGGTGTTTATCGCTCCAGCAAGGCCAAGGTAGTCCATAGTATTCGCCCTTAAATGGTCCTGTGCCTTCCAGCGTAACCTTATCAAACAAATGCCAATTTTCTTGGTGCGCTTTTAGTCGCTTCGCACTCATTCCTTGCAAACCAATCGAGCGAATGCTTTGTGCCATTTCGGTTGTGGCATCATCTGGCCAAATAAATTTATCGCGTCCGTCTTTTTTGGCATTTTCGTAAAGTGCGCGTTGAAATTCCTCTAAAAATCCCATTCGTTTGGCAAAATCAAAGAGTATTTCCTCATCGGGGCGACATTCAAACATTGGCTCAATGACTTTACTTCGCCATTGATAGCTACGATTCGTTGCTGCTAGACAACCGCTTGTTTCCATTTGACTTGCCGCTGGGAGGCAGAAAACGCCATCGGGTCTATCTGTATAAATCGCAAAATCATTGACATAAGGGTCGATAAATACCACTAGCTCCATTTCATTTAACGCCTTTTGGTGCAAGTGCAGAAGCGAAGCGGTAGTCATACCCGTGCCGATTACCACAAGTGCGCGAATCTTTGCGTTAGCGTTGTTTGCGATATTTTCTTCATCAGTCAAATTAAATTTCCAAGTCGTAATCGCATAGCCCGTCTTTTCCATCATCTCTTTGCTTTTGAATCGCCCTTTAAGCCACTCGTAATCCACATACCAATGCTTTGCGAAATGTCGCCAAGACGCCTCAGAGAGATTGTAATATCCGGGCAAAACATCTGGATTCGCGCCCATATCCGAGCTACCTTGCACATTATCGTGTCCGCGCAAAATATTCACGCCTCCGCCGTTTTTGCCAATATTGCCCAAAAACATTTGCAGTATGGGTATAATACGCGTATTTGAACTACCAACGGTGTGTTGCGTTAGCCCTTGATTCCAAATCACACAGGCAGGTTTCGCCTTTGCCATTTCCTCAGCAATATGGCGAATCGAATCCGCATCAATGCCCGTAATATCCGCCACCACTTCAGGTGGGAATTTCATCGCTTCTTTGATGATTTCCTCATAGCCATCTACGCGCTCACGCAGATATTTTTCATCATACAATTTTCGCTTAATGATATGGTGCAAAAGCCCGTAAGCAAAGGCAATCTCCGTGCCGCTACGGATTCGATGAAATTCATTGCATTTTGCCGCCGTTTTGGTGAATCGCGGGTCTACGCACACGAGCTTACAACCTCTCTCTTTGGAGCGCAAAATATGCACCATTGAGACGGGGTGATTTACCGCAGGATTCGCCCCAATAATCAAAATAT
>JBNMJF010000174.1:0-4692 GCA_050873665.1 Helicobacteraceae bacterium | reverse complement strand
TTTGAGACATTGATACGCCCATAATTTGGATTCGTATGATTTGGATACTTCGCTACACTGCGTTTAGCTCAGTATGACAAAAAAATATTAGATTCGTAGTAGATTCGTGTAACGAATTGCAATCGAAGCAATGGTGGTAAGCGCGAATCTATAAAAATATCACCAAATCTTACACGATTTGCCATTACTTTATTGCTTTAAGCTAAATTTATATTTAAAATGCTAGAATTCGCCTTTCATTTTTTCATTTTTACAAAAATTCAAGCGCGTTTATCCTAATTTTAGTGGGCGTTCGCCTAAAAAGAACGCGCTTAGTTAAACTAAAATACAAAAGGAGATTAAAATGGTAACAATGAAAGATTTGCTTGAATGCGGTGTGCATTTTGGGCATCAGACGCGTAAATGGAATCCAAAGATGAAAAAATTCATCTTTTGCTCTCGCAAAAATATCCACATTATCGACTTGCAAAAGACTATACGATATTTTCGCTATGTTTATAGCGTAGTCAAAGAGGCGTCCTCTCAAGGGCAGAGCATAATGTTTGTCGGCACAAAAAAACAAGCTAGTGAGACGATTCGCGAGTATGCAAATAGCGTGGGAATGCCGTATGTCGATTATCGGTGGCTTGGCGGAATGCTGACAAACTTTGGCACGATTAAAAAGAGCATTCGCCGTTTGGAGCTAATCGAGGAAATGGAGAGTAGCGGACAAATCGAGCTTTTGACAAAAAAGGAAAAGCTAAGCCTTTTGCGTAAAAAAGAAAAGTTAGAGCGATATTTGGGCGGTGTGCGCAATATGAAGCGATTGCCTGATATGATTTTCATCGTGGATATTGTAAAAGAACACATTGCGGTGGAGGAGGCGCGTTCGCTTGGCATAAAAGTCATCGCGCCTTTGGATACAAACTGCGACCCTGATAAGGTGGATTACCCAATCCCGGGGAATGATGATGCGATTCGCTCCATTCAGCTATTTTGCAAGGAAATCACAGAGGCGATAATCGAAGGACGAGAGAGTAATAAAGATGAAATAAGCGCAGATTCGGGCGATTACAGCGATAAGAGCGATGAAAATTTCGAGGAAATGATGAATAAAATGGGCGAATCCGAGTTAGATTCAGCCGAATCCGAAGCAAGTGAGGTGCGCTAATGGAAATCTCTGCATCTTTGGTAAAACAACTGCGCGAAATGACAGACGCAGGAATGATGGACTGCAAAAAGGCGTTAGTTGAGGTTAAGGGCGACATTGAAAAGGCAGTGGAATTTTTGCGCGAAAAAGGGCTATCCAAAGCCGCCAAAAAAGCAGACAGAGTCGCAGCGGAGGGCACAATCGCGCTTTTTAGCGAAAATGGCAGGGCGATTATGGTGGAAATCAACAGCGAGACGGACTTTGTGGCTAAAAATGAAAACTTTAAAAATCTCTGCGCTAAGACGCTTGAGCTAATCAACAAAAATAATATTAGCAATGTCGAATCGCTAAAATCCCTAAAAGTCGATGGAATGCCGTTTGAGGATTATCTAAAAGGTGAGATTGCCAAAATCGGAGAAAATATCGTGGTGCGCCGAATTGCGCTTTTGGATTCCACGCCAAATACCATTGTGGGTGCATATTTGCACTCAAATGCGCGAATCGGCACAATTGTCGCACTAAAATTTAAAAACGCCGAATCCAAAAGCAAACTTAAAGAATTAGTAAATAATCTCTGTATGCACGCAGCGGCGATGAAGCCCAAAATCATAAGCGCGGAAGCCTTTGAAAATGACTTTATCCAAAAAGAAAAAGCCGCCCTAATTGCTGAAATCAAAAAGGGCAATGAGGAGCTAAAAAGGCTTGGCAAAACGCTAAAAAATGTCCCTGAATTTGTTAGCAAAAAAGAGCTTACGCCATCGGTAATAAAGGCAAAAATCGAGGAATTCAAAGAAAATCTCCGCGCACAAAAAAAGCCAGAAAATATGTTAGATAAAATTTCAAGCGGAATGATGGAGCGATTTATTGCTGATAACACGCTTTTAGACCAAAGGCTTAGCTTTTTGGGGCAGTATTTTGTGATGGACGATAAAAAAAGCATTGAGAAAATTTTAGAGGAAAAAAGTGCCGAGTTAGGGGACAATATCGAGATTGTGGAATATGTGCGATTCGAGCTGGGTGAGGGCATAGAAAAAGTCGCAGAGGATTTTGCCAAAGAAGTTGCAAATCAAATGAAATAACGCTAGATTCGCCATTTTACGCGAATCTGCCAAGCGTTAGGCGAATCTAAAAAGGGCAAAAAATGAGTGAGATTTTACTAGAAGCGCAGGATTTGGGGCATAGCTTTGAATCGGTGCTTTATAAGAGCGTGAATCTTGCGTTGCACGGGGGTGAGAGTATCGCCATTTTGGGCGTTAGTGGCAGTGGCAAATCTACGCTTATAAATAATCTTTCATCGTTTTTAAAGCCAAAAAGTGGCAAAGTTTTTATCGCTGGGCGCGATATTTACGCACTTAGCGATAGTGAGATTTTAAAACTTAGGCGCAATGTGCTTGGAATAATCTTTCAATTTCACTATCTTTTTCGCGGATTTAGTGCGTTAGAAAATCTGCAAGTCGCATCAATCCTAGCAAATCAAAGCATTGATAAAAATCTACTTGAAGCCTTTGGAATCGCACATATTTTAAAGCAACAAATAGGCGAACTTAGTGGCGGACAACAACAACGGCTCTCAATCGCGCGGGTTTTAACCAAAAAGCCACGCATAATTTTTGCCGATGAGCCGACAGGCAATTTGGACACCGAAACGGCGCATAGCGTAATGGAAGTGGTTTTTGAATATGTGAGGGCGCAAAATGCCACAATGATAGTGGCTACGCATAATTTAGAGTTGGCAAAATCCTGCGATAGGGTTTTTTATCTAAAAGATTGCGCTTTAGTGGAAAGCGCGATTTAGGGCAATAGGTTAAAATCTAAACAACGGAAGAAATTGCGGTGGGAGTTTTGGGGTTTTTGTGGATTTTTGGGAGCGAAGCTAGACTTGGAGTCTGTGAGCCTCCCAAAAATCCACAAATCCACGAAAGGCGCACCCAAGAACGAATTGAATAAGGGCGTGGAATGGAGCTATTTAGCTACCTAAGCGAAGGCAGTGTCGCCAATTTCATTCTTTTGATTTTGCGCTTTAGTGGCATAATAGCGTTTTTCCCATTTTTTGATTCGCGCCTTGTGCCTATCAGTGTAAAAGTTGCGATGATTTTCTTTTTGGCACTTTTATTTTATCCGCTTTTGCCACCATTTGATACGAATATCACTATTTTGGAGTTTATCATCGCTGGGCTTAGTGAGCTATTATTTGGCTTTATTGCGGCGTTTTTCTTGCAAGTGGTATTTAATGCAATCGCTTATGCGGGGGAGCTTTTGGGCTTTAGCATTGGTATGAGCGTGGGGAGCGCGTATGACCCTGTGAGCGGGGCGCAAAATCTTATCATCGCTCAAGTGCTTAGCATTGTGGCGGTTATGGTGTTTTTGGCATTGGATTTTCATCATATTATTTTTTCGCTTATCGCAAATAGCCTGACTGCCACGAATCTGGGCGGTTTTATGCTAAGTGAAAATATGCCTTTGTATGTGCTAAAGGCGTCTGGTGGGATTTTTGTGATTGGATTTACTATTGCGTTTCCTGTGGTGGGGATTATTTTGCTATCCGAAATTATCTTTGGTATGATTACGCGCACTCACCCGCAGTTTAACTTGCTTGTTGTCGGGCTACCGCTAAAAGTCGCTGTGGCGTTTGTCGTGCTTATAATCGCGCTCCCTGCGATGATGTTTCACTTTAAAGAAGAAATCATAAGCGCGTTAAAAATTGTCGCAAAATTTATGGGACTTTGAATCGCCCTTAATTACGCTATTTTAGCGCATTTATCAAAAAATATTTTTTATTTCACAACTACTTCACAACTTTTTCATAGAATTCAAACGCCAAAATTAAATTTTAAGGAGTAAAAGATGAAAAAGGTAATATTAAGTTTGGCTTTGTGCTTTGGTGGGCTTTTTGCTGGTGGTATGGATTTGAATGGCTTAATCACAGCGGTGGATAATCAAAACAAAACCATTACCATTAACGGCTTTGTCGTGCAGATTTTGCCACAAACTAAGATTAAGTTAGATGATTGTGGCGTTTTTGGCACGGACTTGGCAGGAAAATTCGTGGATTTGGTGCAAGGCTCGTTTGTCGAAGCGGAAGTTTTCCCCAATATGACAAGTGTCGCAGGGCAGTATGCTACGCCAAATGCTGGTGCTGCGGGTGCTCCTGCGTATATCGCGGAGGAAGTAGAGCTAAAATGCACTAGAAACCGCGCTTATTAAAAAGATTTTTGAATCTCTTTGCGCTATTTAAGCGTGGGGGAGATTCGCCTACGATATGCTTACATTTAACTAAGATTCGCTAAAATTTCGCCTTTATAATCTTTGAGATTCGCTTTTAGATTCGACTAAAAAGGGGCAGAGTTTGCGTAAATACATAAATATTTGGTGTGAAATGATAGCGATTGTGCGGGATTTTATCAATGCGCCAAAAACAAAAAATGCGTTTCTTTGGGGATTTGCGCTTTATGCAATCGCGCTTTTTGCGCTACTTCGCGGGGATATTTATTATAACGATGATTGGAGAAATAGTGTTAATGGCGGGGCATGGAATCACAATCGCTATTTATCCACATTTATAT
>JBNMJF010000173.1:0-4717 GCA_050873665.1 Helicobacteraceae bacterium | reverse complement strand
TGTATAAGCAGGATATTTTTGGTAGCAAGATTCACGCCAAAATGCTAAATAAAATAGGCATTCTAAGCGATAGCGAGAAAAATTTTATCTTAGGTGGATTGGATAAGATTCAAAGCGAGATTGAAAACGGCGAGTTTAGCTTTAAGATTAGCGATGAGGACATTCATATGGCAATCGAGCGGCGACTTGTGCAACTAATCGGCGATGTGGGCAAAAAGCTCCACACAGCGCGTCCGCGTAATGACCAAGTCGCCCTTGATACGCGCCTTTATGTCCAAGAGCAAAATTTAGCGATTCAAGGGCTTTTAAAGGATTTAATTGCCACGCTTTTAAATATCGCCAAAATCACACGCAAACTATAATGCCCGGTATGACGCATTTGCAACACGCACAGCCCGTGAGTTTTGCCTTTCATATTTTGGCTTATTGCTTTGCGTTTCGGCGTGATATTTTGCGCCTAAAAAGCGACTATGAGCGCAATGATTTTTGTCCGCTTGGTAGCGCGGCACTCGCTGGAAGTCCGTATAAAATCGATAGGGAGTTTTGCGCTAAAGAGCTAGGATTTTCTGCGCCTAGCCTTAATGCGATGGATTCGGTGAGCGAGAGGGATTTTGCGCTTGATTTGCTTTATGCTATTGCGATGATTATGATGCACACTTCGCGTTTTGCTGAGGAGCTAATTTTGTGGAGTAGTAGCGAATTTCGCTTTATTACTCTTAGCGATGCCTTTGCTACGGGGAGCTCCATAATGCCAAATAAGAAAAACCCCGATGTGCCTGAGCTTATTCGTGGCAAAAGCGGTAGGATTTATGGGAATCTAATTGCGCTTTTAACTACGATGAAAGCCCTGCCACTCGCATATAATAAAGATATGCAAGAGGATAAAGAGGCACTTTTTGATAGCGTGAAAAATGCCACAATTTGTCTGCAGGTGCTTAGCGCAATGCTAAAAGAGATAAAAATCAACGCCGATTCGATGATGGAAAAGGCGAGGGTAGGGCATTTGAGTGCGACTGATTTGGCGGACTTTTTGGTGCAAAAAAAGGGCGTTAGTTTTAGGGACGCGCATCATATCGTGGGAAAAGTCGTGGCAGAGGCTGAATCGCGCGGTGTGGATATAAGCGAGTTAGATGAAGATTCACTAAAGGCGCAAGATACGAATTTAGAGGGCGCAAAGGCGGTGCTAGACTTGCAAACCTCGCTAAATAGTCGCGATTCTTATGGTGGTAGTGCTGAAGTGCGCGTAAAAGAGCAAATAGACATTATGCAGGATTTTTTAGATAGCCTATGAGTGCGGAAAATAATGTGGTTGCAGAAAATAGCGTGATTGCGGAAAATAATGGTGCGGAGGCGCAAAATAAACAGCGCGAAATTGTGGCAATGTTTGATGAAATCGCGCATAATTATGATTTGGCAAATCGTATTTTAAGCTTTGGAATCGACACGCGGTGGCGCAAAGAGGCTTGTGAAAAGGCGATAAAGTTATGTGATAAAAATGCGCTTGATATTTTGGATATTGCCTGTGGGACGGGCGATATGATAGCGCAGTGGTTGAAATCATCGCAAGGCAAGGTAATATCGCGCATTATCGGTATTGACCCGTCCGCCGAAATGCTTAAAATCGCACGGCAAAAGCTCCCGCCAAGCGTGATTTTACAAAACGGCGAGGCAAAGGTTTTACGCGCGGAGGCGCAAAGCGTGGATATTCTCTCTATCGCCTATGGTTTGCGCAATGTCGTGGAGGTGGATTTGGCACTGTGCGAATTTTATCGTGTGTTGCGCAAAAATGGGATTTTAGTGATTTTGGAGTTTAGCAAAAAGGACAATGAAAATATTTTTGATAAAATCGCGCGATTTTACACAAAGCGGATTTTGCCCTATATCGGGGGCTTTATCTCACGCAATTACAAGGCGTATAAATATTTGCCCGATTCGGTAGATGATTTTTTAAGCTTGGAGCAAATCGCCTCCAAATTACGCACCTTAGGCTTTGAAATGAAAGTGAGCAAACGCTACTTTGGCAATGTCTGCTCACTAATCATCGCACAAAAAGTCAAATAAATCCACACAAAGCGCGAATCTGCCCCCCCCCACTCGTCATACTGAGCGGAACGCAGTGTAGCGAAGTATCCAAATCACACGAATCTAAATTATGGGCGAATCAATGACTAAATAGCGAATCAAATAGATTAGAGTCTGTGGGGTGAGGGAGATTCTACTTTTTGCAAAAGCAAAAAGTAGCAAAAACTTTTGCAAGGATTCGCACTTCGTGTGGATTTATTTTTGTTTTGGATTGCCACTAAAATTCGCTACGCTCATTTGTAGGACTCGTAAGCGAATCTAGTAATGACGCAATGCCACAAACCCATTCATAATTTTAAGATTGCTTGTTATACAATGCGCGTTTTGAAATTCACTTTATAAAGGCATCATTTTGGGCGATTCACCCCTAAGCTTACTTGTCCCTATCGTAGTGATTGCGCTAGTGTTTATCACGCGCAGAGTTGCGCTGTCGCTGCTTTGTGGCGTTGCGCTAGGTGGCATTTTGCTATTTTATGATGAGCCTTTGAAAATTTTGCTCTACATTTATGAAAAAATCTCTAGCGTATTTTACACGATTGAGCCAAGCGATGATTCCACGCAAAGCACGATTATTGCGAATTTAGATAGCATTTATGTGTTTGGATTTTTAATCATTTTAGGCATTTTAAGTCAGCTCATTTTGTATTCTGGTGCGGTAAATGCCTTTGTAGAGTGGGCGCATAAAAAAGTCGCAAGTCCGCAAGGCTCGGAGTTTATCGCATTTGTGGCTGGAATCGTAATTTTTATTGATGATTATTTTAACGCACTCACCGTGGGACAAATCAGCAAGTCGCTAAATGATGCTAATAAATCTTCGCGTGAAAGGCTTTCATATATCATTGATTCGACTTCCGCGCCTATTTGCATTCTAATGCCGATTTCAAGCTGGGGCGCGTATATTTTGGGCGTGATGGATAAAAATGTCCCCAAAGATTTTGGCGATAGCTTTTTTGTGCTAACACAAAGCATTTGGAGCAATTATTATGCGTGGTTTGCGCTAATTTGTGTGTTTTTCACTATTTTGTGGCAAATCAATTTAGGCGCAATGCAACGCAATGTCAATGTCGGCGTGAGCGAGTTGCAAAGCAAACACACTCATAGCAAGATTAGCTCCGTGTGGCTTTTGGTGATTCCTATTTTGCTGTTGATGATTTCTATTGGCGGAATGATTTTGTATAGTGGCTACAAAGCGAGTGAATCGCGCACGATAATGGATATTTTGGCAAATACAAACACGGCGTTTTCGCTATTTTGGGGCGGTGCACTTACGCTAATTATTAGCTTTGTGCTATCGCATAAGCATTTGAAAGTCGCATATTATTTTCCCATAATCCGCGCTGGATTTTTAGGAATGCTACCTGCGATTGTGATTTTGGTTTTGGCGTGGGGAATAGGACCCGTGATTCGCGATGATATGCAGACGGGCGTATATTTGGCAAATGTCAGCAGGGGATTTTTTGACTCTAATGCAGCGATTTTCACCCCTGCGATTTTATTTTGTATCGCGGCATTTATCGCCTTTGCCACAGGCACTAGCTGGGGGACATTTGCGATTTTGATACCTATTGGCGTAGAGGTTGTGAGTGCTGGTGGCGTGGATACTACGCTTTGCATAAGCGCGATTTTAGCTGGAGCTGTGTTTGGCGACCACGCTTCGCCTATAAGCGATACTACGATTTTATCCGCCACAGGCGCGGGTTGCTCGGTGCAAAGCCACTTTATCACGCAGTTGCCTTATGTGTGTAGCGTGGCGGTGGTGGCTTTGTGTAGCTTTGTTATCGCAGCCTTAAGCAATGTGCTAGTGGGCTATCTCATAGGCATTGTGCTTTTGGTAGGATTATTATATTTCTATAAAAGCAAAATCAGCAAACCACTAAAAATAGGAGAAAATTAAAATGAAAATAGCGTTTTTTGACTTTGATGGGACGATTAGTAAATGCGATAGTTTCGCGCTGTTTTTGCGATTTATTTTAGGGCGAAAATTTTATGTGAAATTAGCGCAAAACTTGCATATTTTGGTGCTTTATAAGTTTGGATTTATTGACAATACCACCGCAAAAGAGCGCGTTTTAAGCTCGTGCATTAAAGGAATGGAAATTAGCAAGTTTCAAGCATTTTGCAAAGATTTTTTACCACAACTCGAATCCATTTGCAAAGATTCAGCACTACAAAAAATTGCGTGGCACAAGGCACAAGGGCATAAAGTCGCCATTGTGAGTGCGAGTTTTGAGGAATATTTGGGATTTTTGGCGCAAAAATTAGGCGTGGATTTAATCGCTACCAAAATGGAAGTGGTGGATTCGCATATCACTGGGCGATTTGCCACGCCAAACTGCTATGGGGCGCAAAAAGCAACGCGAATCAAAGAAAAATATAATCTCGCAGATTTTTCGCAAATCTATGCTTATGGCGACACGCGGGGCGATAAAGAAATGCTAGGCTTAGCAAGTGATGGCTGTGCGTTTTATCGCGTATTTGAGTAGGCGAATCCACAAATTTTATTTTAATAAAGTATAATTCGCATTTAATTTTTTAACAGCGGGGGATTTATGAGAGGATTTAAGATTTTTACGGGCAGTGCGCACCCTGCATTTGCTAAGGAATTGGCGAAATATTTGGATATTGCGCTTTCAAG
>JBNMJF010000172.1:0-4724 GCA_050873665.1 Helicobacteraceae bacterium | reverse complement strand
TTACTAGATTGGTAAAAAACCGCGCATTTATTGGCTTTTTACTCTCATCAAAGCCACTTTTATCATAAATCGCCCAAAACATATCCTTTGCCTTTGGAGGGCGGAATCTGTCCTCCCACACACTAAAATGCTTTTTAAGATATTTTTTCTTTAGCTCTTCAGATTCGGTGGCTTTTTGTGTGTTTGAATCGTGTGGATTCGCGCTTGAATCGCTTGAATCTATGTTTGATTCGCTAAGATTTGCGTCCAAAATCGCATTAGATTCGCCTAAATTCGCACCCGAATCTGCGCCAAATTCGCCCAAATCCATTTCATCATTTTCATCGATTACATAAAGCATCGCATTTTGCGGGAGATTCGCCTTATAATTTAGCGAATCCACCCTTTCCGCACAGCCACAGCACACAAACGCCACCACAATCGCAAAAAATAAATATTGCAAACATTCTCCTAACAATTTTTCACTATAATTTCAAAAGTTGCAATTCTAACACAATTTTTGCCACAATCAAGGGGATTTATGACACGATTTGCGATTATCATTTTTTGCTTTTTTATGGCATTCCATTTAGTCGCCTACTATGGGCTAATCCGCGCGATTTTTGAGAGCGCAAAGGGCAAAATCATCGCAGGACTTTGCGTCCTAGCGCATTTCATCATCACGCTAGGATTTGCGGTGGCGATGATTGGATTTCGCGCCGATATAGCGCATTTTTTATACGCTACGCTTTCCATAACCACGCTAAATGCGCTACTTTTCTTTGCATTTGGCGTTGTAAATATCGTATTTTTGGTGATTTTTAGGGCGAATCTAAAGGCGCAAATCAAAACCGCGCGAATCATCTTTGGCATTTGCGTGCTTTGCATTGCCCTTAGTATCATAAATGCCGCGCGTCTGCCAAATATCACGCGCACAGATATTTATTTACCCAATCTCACGCGCGAATCCACCATTTTAATGATGAGCGATTTGCACCTATCGCGCTTAATTTCGCAAAATAAGGCAGAGGCGATTATAGATTTAGCAAACGCGCAAAACGCCGATACAATCGTGCTTGTAGGCGATATAATCGATTCGCGCAGTGAGATTATGAAAGACTTTTTGCCCTATCTCTCTAAACTTCGCGCCAAAAACGGCGTGTATTTCGCGCTTGGCAATCACGAGTTTATCTTTGGCGCGGAAAATAGCGTAGCGATGATTAAAGAGCTAGGCAATATCACGCCACTCGTTAATCAAAGCGTGGTTATTGATGAATCTTACAATCTCATCGGCATTAGCGATTTAAGCGCGAATCGCTTTGGTGGGGATTTTGCGCCAGATTTTGAAAATGCAATTCGTGGCGCAAAAGCGCATTTGCCAAAGATTTTGCTATCTCACCAGCCAAATATGATTAAGCATATTGAGGCACAAAAAGTAGATTTGATTCTTAGCGGACACACGCACGGAGGGCAGATTTTCCCATTTAGCATTGGCGTGTATTTCACAAATCCATTTCTTTATGGGCTAAAAAATATAAATGGCACACAGCTTTATATCTCACAGGGTGCGCATTTAGCCGTAACCTATGGGCGATTTTTAACCCGCGCCGAAATAAATCTAATCACACTTAAAAAGAGTGTATAATTTTAATTTTTAGGAGGTAAAAATGAAAAAATTAGCATTATTAGGAATCCTTTGCGCCACCTTAAGCGCGGGAGAAATCATCATCACAAAGTCATTTGTCGAGCGTGGCGTAGTAAAACCACAAACGCTATTTGCGACAATCCGCATTGATTCAAGCGCGAAACCCCGCAACATAGGCGAACTCACGCAAAAAGATAGAGCATCTATCACAACCGCGCTAAATGCGATAATCCAAGAGGCAAAAAAGAGCGAAATCTGCAAGGGCGGGAGCTACTCAATCAACCCAATCATAAGCTACAAGGACGACAAACGCAATACAATCGGGCAGAATGTCGAGTTCGCGCTAAATTGCAAGTTTAGCGAGGCGCAGTTAGCCGAATACAACGCACTTTTAAAGCAAATCAACGCAAAAGTCAGCAAAAACGCGCTTTTAGCCCTGCCACAGCCCGAAATCGAATCGCGCATAACGCAAATAGAGATTAGCGCGAAAAAAGAGGCATTGTTCGCGGAATTTTTGGGCGATATGGGGAAAATCACGGATAATTACGCCAAATTGCTTGGCAAAACCTGCGAAGTGCGCAAAATCTCATCGCAAGATAGCCACTCGATTCAAGTCCCACGCTACGCAATGGCAAAAGCCGCGCTAAATGCGACAGCCGAAATGGACGCCACGCACACAAAAGCCCCGATTAGCGAGGAAGTGGAGGTGGAGATACAAGTGAATTTGGAATTGGCGTGTAGATAAAAAGCAATTTGTTCTGGGGTATGCAATTTCGCACTTGTAGAAAATTTTGGGAATCAATAGACTTTAGTCTAGTTTTATCCCAAAATTTTCTACAAATACAAAAGCCACACCGCCATTACTTCGATTGCGATTCGTGTAAAGCACGAATCTAACGAAAAAATTAAATCAAAAATCCTTATTAAAGTTTTTGCTACTTTTTGCTTTTGCAAAAAGTAGAGTCCCCCTAACCCCGTCATTGCGAGACGAATCATAGATTCGCCAAAGCAATCCAAACAAAATAAAAAACAAAAACCTATCGTCATACTGAGCGGAACGCAGCAGCGAAGTATCCAAATCACACAAATCTAACAAATTAACAAATCAATGTCCCAAAAGTGAATCAAAATTACCTTACTTAGTAGATTAGAGTCTATTGGATTATGAGGACTCTACTTTTTGCAAAAGCCAAACAAAGCAAAAACTTTTGCAAGGATTCGCACTTCGTGCGGATTATTTTGTTTGGATACTTCGCGCTATTGCGCTCAGTATGACGAAAAATGGTGTGGATTCTCGCAATTACAAAAATGCAAATTACCCAAGATTCGCGTCAAAAAAAATAGCAAAAGCAAAATATTATTTTTCACCCGCCGCCCATAAATTGTAGCATTTCGATTTTATCGCCATCGCGCGGAATCGTGCTTTTGTAGTTTTCTTTTTTTATTAGACTCGCATTTAAAACCACTGCGAAAATCTTTGCCTCCACGCCCAAAATCGCCAAAATCTCATCGATATTTTTGCCACTCTCAAACTCCATTTTCTCGCCATTTATGGTTAAAATCATCGCCAAACCTCCTTTATTTTTTGCCAAAAAACTTATAAAAAAATCCGCTTTTATTCACCTGCTTTGAACGCGCTAGGACTAAATCCCCGCTTTTTGCGTCCTTTGTAACCACGCTCCCAGCGGCGATTAGCACATTATCCTCGATTCGCACAGGCGCGACTAACTGCGTCCCACTGCCGACAAAGACATTTTTGCCAATTTTCGTTTTATGCTTTTTTATGCCATCATAATTGCAGGTAATCACCCCAGCACCGATATTTGTGCCACTTTTTATCTCGCTATCGCCCAAATAGCTTAAATGCCCAGCCTTTATATCCACCAAATGCGAGTTTTTTACCTCCACAAAGTCCCCGATATGCGAGGATTCGATAAGCGAATTTGGGCGGATTCGCGCAAATGGACCCACCGAGCTATTTTTAATCACACTTGATTCAACCACGCTATGCGCCAAAATCGTGGAATTTATGATTTTGCTTTTGCCCTTTAGCACCGCGCCACTCTCAATCTCGCACTCGCCCTCAAACTCCACGCCAAATTCCATATAAATGCTTTGCGGCAAATGCATAATCACGCCTTCCTTCATCGCCGAATCCCGCAGTCGTGCTAACATAAATTCCTCCGCCTTTGCCAAATCGCTTTTTGAATTCACCCCCATAAAATCGCACTCTTTAGCGCGAATCCCGCTAATATCATCGCTAAATTTGATGATTTCGGTTAGATAAAATTCGCTTTGATTATTGCGCGATTCAATGTGTGGCAGGGCAGATTCAAGCAAAGAGCGATTTAGACAATAAATCCCCGCGTTTGCTAAATTGATTTGTTTTTGCGATTCATTGGCGTCTTTTTCCTCAATGATTTCGCGCACTTTATCGCCATTCATCACTATGCGTCCGTAGTTTGTGGCGTTTTCTAACTCTAAGATTCCAAGTGTGATTTCGCTATTTGATTTGGCAAATTCGCGCAATGATTTGGCGCGAACTAGGGGCATATCGCCACTTAGGATTAGGATTCGCTCATATTTCGTGGGAATGGGAGCTTTGGGAGATGGCGAATCACTTCCTTGCATTATCGCTCCAGCCGTGCCGGGAAAATGCTCATAATCTTGCAAATGTAGCTTGATAGCCGAATCGCCCCCCAAAGCGTAATTCTCACTAATCGCCTTTTCTATCATCTGCGCTTGGTTAAATAGGATTATGTGAATGTCATCGCTCATTTGCGCCACCTCATCGATAATGCAAAAAAGCATTTCCTTGCCGCAAATCTTGTGCATCACTTTTGGGATTTTGCTTTTCATTCGCGTCCCAAAGCCACCTGCCAAAATTATCACAGATACGGGCGCAAAATCGCTCATTTTTTCGCTCATATTTTCCTCGCTTAAAAATATTTAAGTATTTAAAAAATTTTAACACAAAAAACGATATAATCGCAACTTATTTGAATAAATCTACAAAAAGTGAGATAAATATGGATTTAGCGACCATAATTGGTTTATTTACGATTTTTGGGCTACTTTTTTACTCCACGGTGCTTGGGGC
>JBNMJF010000171.1:0-4732 GCA_050873665.1 Helicobacteraceae bacterium | reverse complement strand
TTCTAGTATTGTGAGCGAGAAATCGGGGTTGTGCAGTTGTGAGCGAGGAAATAAGACTGATAGTCTATTGACGAAGCGACCAACAAATCTCCCCGATTTATCGCCACAAGACGAATTTGCCACTATTTTAGCTCCCGCCACTCCACTTGGCATTATGGAATTGCTCAAATCCTACAATATCCAAGTCAGCGGTAAAAATGTCGCCATAATCGGTGCTAGTAATATCGTAGGTAAGCCACTCTCCGCCCTTATGCTAAATGCGGGGGCGACTATTTCTGTGTGCCGCATTTTGACAAAGGATATTAGCGTTTTTACCAAAAGTGCGGATATTGTGTGCGTGGGCGTAGGCAAGGTAAATCTCATCACGGCGGATATGATTAAAGAAGGTGCGATTGTCATAGATATTGGCATAAATAAGGTGAATGGCAAGATTGTGGGCGATGTGGATTTTGAAAATGTCGCAAAAAAGGCTAGTTTTATCACGCCTGTGCCCGGTGGCGTGGGACCGATGACAATTGCGATGCTACTTAAAAATACTCTGCTTTGTGCGCGAATCTTAAGCGAATCAAACAAATAAAGGACAACAATGAAATTTTTATCAAAACTCTACGCATTTGCCACCACTTGGACGGGGACAATCATCATCGTGCTATTTATCATCTTTTTTGTCGCACAAGCCTTTATAATCCCCTCACGCTCGATGGTTTGGACACTTTTAGAGGGCGATTTATTGTTTGTGAAAAAATTTTCCTACGGCATTCCCATTCCGCGAATCCCGTGGGTAGAAGTGCCGATAATGCCAGATTTTCGTGGCAACGGACATATTATGGAGGGCGAACGCCCCAAACAAGGTGAGATTGTGATTTTTATCCCGCCACATTTAGAAAAGACATATTTTGTCAAGCGCACCTTTGCAGTGGGTGGCGATGAAGTGATTATGGCGCAAGATGGGCTGTATTTTCGCCCAAAAGAGGGCGATTCGCTAATCGCTGAAAAATTTAGCGATTTTACAAAGCGCGAATTTATGGGCAAATCTTTTGTGAAAAATCCGCTAATGCCGACTTATAAAGGCATTCATTATAACGAAAACGACCCTGTATCTTACAAAATGCTACTTATTCGCGGAGGCGCGATGAAGCCCTTTGAAGGCGCAAATGGCGAGATTTTTTTCTACCACAAAGTCGAAGATGACCACTTTTTTATGATAGGGGATAATCGCGATGGGAGCGAGGATTCGCGCTTTTGGGGCAGTGTGCCTTACAAAGATATTATCGGCACTCCGTGGTTTATTTACTTTAGCCTAAATCTGCAAAATAGCGATGAAGCAAAATTGGGCAATAAATTTATCTACAAAATCCGCTGGGAGCGAATGTTTAAAGGTGTGGAAGGATTAGAAAAATTAGCGACAAAAAAATATAACGAATCGGCGTTAGATTCGTTAGATTCGCAAGATTCGGCGCGAGATTCATTAAATTTAACACAAGATTCAGCACAAGATTCGCAAGATTTAGCAAAAGATTTTGCCTTAGATTCACGCGATTCAGCCCACGAATCCAAAAATACAAAAGATTAAATATGTTTGATTTCAACCCGCTAGACTTAGCCATAAAAATTATCGTGCTATTAGTTGCCATCATAGGACACGAGATTATGCACGGACTAGTCGCGCTAAAATACGGCGATGACACAGCAAAACTCGCAGGACGCTTAAGCCCAAATCCCATTCGCCACATTGATATTTTTGGCTCAATCATTTTGCCACTAGGGCTTTTTTTATTGCAATCGCCATTTTTATTTGGGTGGGCAAAGCCCGTGCCTGTGGATATTCGGCGCGTTATTGAAAAGGGCGATTTCAACGGCGCGATTGCCGTATCCCTTGCTGGAATCGCGTATAATCTTTTCATCGCGCTAATTGCTGCGATTTTGCTAAGGACATTTTTTGGTGGCGAATTGCAAGGATTTAGCGTGATTGTGGCGTATTTTCTAATGCTTTGCATAATCTATAATGTAGTCCTAGCCGTTTTCAACCTACTGCCAATCCCGCCACTAGACGGCTCACAAGCACTAGGATATTTAAGCCTAAAATTTGGTAGCGACAAAATCCCCGTATTTTTCAACCGCATAGAGCGATTTGGAATCCTAATCCTTATGGCGATTTTATTTTTTGGAGCGCAATTTTTGTCATACCCGATAAGTGCGCTAAATTAGGCTTTTCACGGGCATATAAAATTTTTGCATATAAATTTTGGGAGGAGTGAAAAATGACTTGTATTATAGGTTGCGACCACGCTGGGCTAGGCTTGGCAAATGAGATTTTGGAATATTTGCAAAATCATAGCACCAAAATTATCCACATTTTCCCGCAAGATGGCGCGAAAGTGGATTATCCAGATTATGCCAAACTCGTATGCAAAGAGGTTATAAGCGAATCTGCGATTGGCATTTTGGTGTGCGGTAGCGGGATTGGAATGAGTATGGCGGCAAATAAGATTAAAGGGATTCGCGCCGCGCTTTGCACGGATTCGTATATGGCAAAATTCGCAAGGGCGCATAATAACGCAAATGTGCTGTGTTTGGGAGCGCGAGTGATTGGAAGTGGCGTGGCGCAGGAGATTGTGAGCGTTTTTCTAAATACCGAGTTTGAGGGCGGACGACATAAGATTCGCGTGGAAAAAGTCAATTTATTGCAAGAATAGGGGATAATTTTGAGCGCGAGTAAGATTCGGCATTCATTTAATAAAATGTCGCGCTCTTATGCCAAAAATTGCGCTTTGCAAAATGAAGTCGCAAAGGTTTTGGTGGATTTTTGCGATGAGTTTTTGGGCGATTCGCATAAAATCATTGATTTAGGCGCAGGAAGTGGCAATATCGCTAAAAATTTGGACGATAAGCAAATAGATTTTTTTCTTGCGCTCGATAATGCGCCCAATATGATTGCCCTGCACCCGCAAAATCTCCCGCATATCAATCGAATCAAACTTTTATGCTACGATTTTGAGGATTATGACTTTAGTGATGACTATGATTTGGTGCTGTCTAGCTCGGCGTTGCAGTGGGCGAAAGATTTGGATTTATTATTTAAAAGGCTTGTAGATTCGGCGCAAAAATCGCACGAATCTAGTGAATCTAACGAATCGCGCGAATCTAAAAAATCACGCGAATCTAGCAAATCTAAACCCAAACGACTCGCCTTTGCCATTTTCACACGCGAATCTTTAAGCGCATTACACGCATTTTTAGGCACAAAATCGCCACTAAAATCCGCCACCGAAATCCTATCAATTACGCAAAAATATTTTTGCGCCGAATCGAAAGTGCAAAGATTTAGCCTAAATTTTTCCACGCGCGATGAGTTTTTGGCATATCTTAAAAATGGCGGTTTGCTAGGCGGTGGAAATCTCAGCTTTGCGCAAAAAAAGCGATTGCGATTTGGTGCGCCGTTTGTAAGCGCGGATTTTGAAGTTTTATTTATAAAAGGAGTGATAATATGAGCGATTCACACAAAAAAGTCGTATTTTCGGGCATTCAGCCCACTGGAAGCATTCACATTGGCAATTATTTTGGCGCGATTAAGACTTGGGTGGCAAATCAAGAGATTTATGAAAATATCTTTTGCGTGGCAAATTCCCACGCCATAACCATTCGCCAAGACCCAGCCACTTTGCATAATGAGACGCTAAATCTAGTCTCTATGCTTTTGGCGTGTGGAATCTCGCCCCAAAAATCCCACCTTTTTATCCAAAGCGAAATCGACTATCACCCTGCACTTGCGTGGATTTTGGATTGCAATATTTTTATGGGCGATATGAGTAGAATGACGCAGTTTAAGGACAAAAGCGCGAAAAACGCCAAAAATATCAATGTCGGGCTTTTCAACTATCCTGCGCTTATGGCGGCTGACATTTTGCTATACAATGCGGACTTAGTGCCTGTGGGTAGCGACCAAAAGCAGCATATCGAGCTAACGCGCAATGTGGCGGAGAAGTTTAATAGGGATTTTGGGGAGTGCTTTAAAATACCAGATGCGCTAATCGTGCGTGAATCTGCGCGTATTATGGGGCTAGATGACCCAAGCATAAAGATGAGCAAAAGTGTCAAGGCGCAAAATCATGCGATTTTTTTGTTAGATTCGCCTGAAGACATTACGCGCAAAATCAAACGCGCGGTAACGGATTCGCAAAGTGAAATAATCTTTGATGAATCCCGCGCAGGGCTTTACAATCTGCTGTGTATGGTGGAGATTTTAAGTGGCAAAAATCGCAGCGAAGTTGAAAGCGAATTTAGTGGCAAGGGCTATGGTGCGCTAAAATCTACACTTGCCGAGCTACTAATCGCTGAGCTAACGCCTATACGCGAGAAATATGCAGATTTGCAAAAAAATAGGGATTTTGTGATGAAAATCTTACGCGAAGGACGCGAAAAAGTCGAGCCGATAGCGAAGGAAACCTATGAAAGGGCAAAAAAATTGGTAGGGTTGTTTTAAAAACAATTTGTTCTGGGGTATGCAATTTCGCACTTGTAGAAAATTTTGGGAATCAACAGACTTTAGTCTAGTTTTATCCCAAAATTTTCTACAAATACAAAAGCCACACCGCCATTACTTCGATTGCGATTCGTTGCACGAATCGACTACGAATCAAATGCAAAACAACAAAGATTCGTCATTGCGAGGGCGAATCGCAGATTCGCCCGAAGCAATCCATAGACAAATCAATCGCGCGTAGCGCAACCT
>JBNMJF010000170.1:0-4736 GCA_050873665.1 Helicobacteraceae bacterium | reverse complement strand
CATTAGCACTTGCTCAAAGTAAACTCCCATTTAAAACAAAAATCATAACAAGAGAGAGTGAAAATGAAATCTACTGATGTATTAAAATTTAAAGATATTAAAGACAAAGATATTAAAGAGTTGCAAACGCTTTTAAAAGAAAAGAAATTGAAACTTTTTGAGTTGCGATTACAGCTTAAAACTATGCAACTAACGGATTTTGCGCAGATTTCTGTGGTTCGTAAAGAAATCGCTAGAATCAACACCGCAATTTCGGCTAAAAGTGTAAAAAGAGAGGTTCAAAAATGAGCGAGAAAAAATCTTTTAAACGCCTGATTCAAGGCAAAGTCATCAAAAAAAGTGGCGATAAAAGTTTTAGCGTTTTGGTTGAACGCAAAGTGCTTCACCCAAAATATCGCAAAATCGTAAAGCGATTCAAAAAATACATTATCCACGATGAAAATAACTCTTGCAAAGTGGGCGATGTAGTGGAGGCGATTGAATGCAAACCTATTTCTAAAATCAAAGCATTCAAGCTAAATAAAACTATAAGCACGGGAGTTGAGTGATGATTCAAAGTTTTACTAGAATGAATGTAGCCGATAATAGTGGCGCAAAAGAATTGATGTGTATTAAGGTTTTGGGCGGTAGCCATAGGCGGTATGCGTCTCTTGGCGATGTCGTTGTGGCAAGTGTGAAAAAGGCGATTCCCAATGGCAAAGTCAAAAAAGGCGATGTGGTAAAAGCTGTGATTGTCCGCACTAAAAAGGAGATTCATAGAGATAATGGCTCGTCAGTTAGATTCGATGATAATGCCGCTGTGATATTGGATGCCAAAAAAGAGCCAATCGGCACTCGTATCTTTGGACCTGTGGGTAGAGAAGTGCGCTATGCAAACTTTATGAAAATAGTTTCATTAGCACCAGAAGTGCTGTAAGCGAGGTAAGAGATGATTAAATTTTCTATCAAAAAAAATGATATGGTAAAGATTATCACAGGCGATGACAAAGGCAAGGAAGCGAAAGTTTTGCAGGTTTTGCCTAAAAAATCCCAAGTGATAGTTGAGGGTTGCAATGTCGTTAAAAAGGCGATTAAGCCAACCGATGATAATCCCAAAGGCGGATTTATCACAAAAGAAAAGCCCATTCATATCTCAAATGTTAAAAAGCTGTAAGGAAGTAGTATGTATCAATTAAAAGAGCTTTATGCAAACGAAATCAAACAAAAATTGATGAAGGAATTCGACTTTAAGAATCCTATGCTTGTCCCAAAACTTGAAAAAATTGTGATAAGCGTTGGTGCTGGGGATTATGCCAAAGAGGCAAAGATTATCCAAAATATCGCCGATACCATATCGCTGATTGCGGGGCAAAAGGCGATTATCACACACGCCAAAAAATCTGTGGCTGGATTCAAAATGCGTGAGGGAATGCCAATGGGCGTCAAAGTAACGCTTCGAGGCAAAAAAATGTATAACTTTTTAGAGAAACTCATTGTCATTTCATTGCCACGCGTTAAGGACTTTCGCGGGATTCCACGCAATGGATTCGATGGTAGAGGCAATTACAACTTTGGGATTAAAGAGCAACTCATTTTCCCAGAGGTTGTCTATGATGACATTATGGTAACGCACGGAATGAATATTACGATTGTAACTTCGGCAAACAACGACAAAGAGGCATTTAAATTACTCGAATCTTTTGGTATGCCTTTTGCAAAGGGGAGATAAACAATGGCAAAAAAATCAATGATAGCGAAAAACGCACGAAAAGCGAAATTTAGCGCACGAAAATATAGCAGATGTCAGATTTGCGGACGCCCACACTCTGTGTATAGATATTTCAAACTATGCAGAGTTTGTTTGCGTAAAATGGGTAGCGAGGGCTTAATCCCCGGACTTCGCAAGTCTAGCTGGTAAGTCGCTCCTAATGAGAAACTAAAAATAAGGAAAGAAAATGGTAAATGACATAATCGCAGATTCTATTACTAGGATTAGAAACGCGTCTATGAGGCGATTAGAGCATACGAATCTATACTATGCCAAAATCATCGTATCGATTTTAGCGGTTTTTAAAGCGAAAGGATTCATCAAAGATTATCGCGTAAATGACAAAAACGGCAAACAAGATATTACCGTGATTTTGGGCTATGATGAAAATGGCAAGTCGCTTATTAGCGAATTAAAACGCATTAGCAAACCCGGTCGCCGAATCTATAAATCACGCGATGAGTTAAAGCGATTTAAAAACGGCTATGGCACAATCGTAGTTAGCACGAGCAAAGGCGTGATTGCCAATGATGAAGCCTACAAAAATAATGTCGGCGGCGAAGCGTTATGCAGTATTTGGTAGGAGGAAATTATGTCAAGAATTGGTAAGCAATCAATCACTATCCCAAAGGGCTTGGAAGTCTCTGTGCAAGGCTCTAAGGTGATTTTTAAAGGCGCAAAGGCGCAAAAAGAGTTAGAAACGCATAATCGCGTGAATATCTCGCTAAAAGATGGCGTTTTGAGCTTTGGGCTAAAAGAGGACGCGAATGCAGAAGGTTTGAATCTAAACGCATTTTGGGGCACTTATAGAGCTTTGGCAAACAATATTGTCATCGGGCTTACGAGCGGATTCACTAAGCAGTTAGAAATTAACGGCGTGGGTTATAAGGCGGCGTTAAAAGGTAAGATTTTGGAGCTAAGTCTTGGCTTTTCCCACCCTATAAATTACGAGATTCCCGCTGGTGTGGAGGTAAATATCGATAAAAATATCATCACACTAAAAGGTAGCGATAAACAGCAAATCGGGCAGATTGCCTCTGAGATTCGCGCATTTCGTCCGCCAGAGCCTTATAAAGGCAAGGGCGTGAAATATGTCGAAGAGACGATTTTGCGTAAAGCTGGTAAAACGGCTAAAAAATAGCGCGATAAAATAAAAAGTAAAGGTTTGAAAAATGTTAGAAACAGATTTGAAATTAAAAAAGCGACTTACGCTAAAGCGCAAAGCACGAGTTAGAGGGCGAATCTTTGGCGATTCTAAAACGCCTAGAGTTAGTATTTTCCGCTCTAATAAATATTTCTACGCACAAGCTATTGATGATACAAAAGGATTCACATTAGCTAGTGTAGATGGCAAAAAAATGGGCTTAAAAAACAACAAAGATGATGTGAAAAAAATCGCTGAATCCTTTGCAAAAAGCCTAAAAGGCGCGGGAATCACAAAAATCGTATTTGATAGAAACGGATATTTATATCACGGCGTTGTGGCTACATTCGCGGATTCGCTTCGCGAAAATGGCATAGCTTTTTAAATCATAAAAAGGACTTATGGAATGGAAATCAATAAAGAAGAATTCAAAGAAGTAGTCGTAAATATTGGGCGCGTAACAAAAGTCGTAAAAGGCGGACGCAGATTTAGATTTAACGCGCTTGTAGTTGTGGGCAACGAAAAAGGCTTGGTGGGCTTTGGCTTAGGCAAATCTAAGGAAGTCCCTGATGCGATTCGCAAGGCAATCGATGATGCGTTTAAAAATATCATCAAAGTTAATATCAAAGGCACGACTATCGCACACGACATTGAGCATAAATATAATGCAAGTCGCATTTTGCTCCGCCCCGCTAGTGAGGGAACAGGCGTGATTGCTGGTGGCTCTGCGCGTCCTGTGATTGAACTTGCTGGGATTAGAGATATTTTGACAAAATCGCTAGGCTCTAGCAATCCTTACAATGTCGTCCGCGCGACTATTGATGCACTTAGCAAAATCAAAGCATAAAGGATAAAAAATGTTAGAGAGAATCAAACCAGCTAAAAACAGCGTAAAATCCATTAAAAGAGTAGGACGCGGTCAAGGTAGCGGTATGGGCAAAACTTCTACGCGCGGTGGCAAAGGGCAAACTGCGCGAACGGGTTATAAACAAAAAATCGGCTTTGAGGGCGGACAACAGCCATTGCAAAGACGATTGCCTAAAGTCGGCTTTAAAAGTCGCGTAGAAAAGCCATTAGTAATCAATGTGGATAAATCCAATAAAGTCGAATCGTTAAGCGAAATCACACTTGAATCGCTTAAAAACGCTTACGGATTTTCCGCGCAAGTAAAAAAAGTAAAGCTAATTGGCAAAAAAGCAAAAGATTTTGCCACCAAAATCAAAGATGAAAATATTACCACAAGTGGCGCAAAAGGCGTTGAATCTAATAAGAGCGACAAAGCCCAATCAAAGAGCGATAAATAATGAATAAAACCATATTAAATAAGATTCTAATCACACTTGCATTTTTGTTTGCATATAGGGTTTTGGCATACATAACAATTCCCGGCGTTGATGCTGATGTGCTAAAACAATTTTTTGATAGCAACAAAAACAACGCGCTGGGGCTTTTTAATATGTTTAGCGGACAAGCCGTAGAGCGATTTAGCATTATTTCGCTAGGCATTATGCCCTACATTACGGCGTCAATCGTTATGGAGCTACTTGCTGCCACTTTTCCAAATCTTGGCAAACTCAAAAAAGAGCGCGATGGTATGCAAAAATATATGCAAATCATTCGCTACGCAACCATTGCCATCACGCTAGTTCAAGCGGTGAGTGTTTCTATCGGGCTAAAGGCGTTAGAGGGCAATTATGGCAATGCGATTTTGATTGATAATAATATGTTTGTGTTAATTTCTGCGGTTTCAATGCTCGCTGGGACAATGATGCTTATGTGGATTGGTGAGCAAATCACGCAAAGAGGCGTGGGGAATGGCATTAGCCTTATTATCTTTGCAGGAAT
>JBNMJF010000169.1:0-4772 GCA_050873665.1 Helicobacteraceae bacterium | reverse complement strand
TTGTTATTTGGATTGCTTTGCGCGAATCGTAGATTCGCCAAAGCAATGATGAGAGAGTAGAGAGATTCTACTTTTTGCAAAAGCAAAAAGTAGCAAAAACTTTTGATAGGTTTTTATTTGAGATTCAAGCGATTTGCGCGGAAGTAGCTTTAGACAAGTTCGTGGGTTTTCAAGCACGAAACTGCGAAATAAGACTTAGAGTCTATTGAGCAGTTGAGTGCGCCGAATCCCGCGAAATTGTCAAAGATACAATCGCGCTTTTTTATAATGCGCTTTTTAGGACGCTTTTTGGCGTTAGCCCTACAAATCGTTCTTTTACCCTGCCCTCTTTATCAAACACCACCACCACAGGGACGCCTTTCACGCCACCTACGATTTGGCTAAAAAATCGCTTTGCCTCGCTTTCATAAAAAAGTGGCAACGACATAGCGTTCGCACTTACATATTCCATCGCTTTTTGTTTGTTTGGCACATTGCCTAAAATGGCGTAGATTCGTGCGCCACTACTTGCAGATTCACTAGCGATTTCTTGTAAAATGGGGATTTGCGCTTTGCAGACGCCACAGGTTGTCGTAAAGAAAAATAATGCAAATGGCGCGTTGTCTTTTTGATTTGATTGAGTGTTTGAATCTGTGGATTGCCACGAATCGCTTTGCGATTCTCGCAATGACGAATTAGATTGCTTTGACGATTCGTGTGAATCATCTCGCAATGACGAGTTGGTGGCAGATTGCTTCAGGCATTCGCCCTCGCAATGACGAGTTGGCATAATTTTCAACGCCCCATTTTCATAAAGCGCATTTACTTTTCCCAAATTTAGCGCATCAAATTCCGCCCTGCTCTCTACGCACCCACATAGCGCAAACGCACAAACGCAAAGCCAAAGCCACCTAAACACCGAGCATTTCCTTTATCTGCGCCTCCACCTTGCTAAAATCACTCGCGCCGATGATTTTGCCACGCATAATGTGCGCTTTGTCAAGCAAAATAATCGTGGGCGTTAGATTTATGATGAATCGCTTTGTGGTAAGCCCTAGCGAATCGCGCAATATGAGCGTATTTGGCAATGGCGTTTCCTCTAAAAACTCGGCGATTTCCTCTTTTGTATTGCCTGTGTTTATCGCTATGGCGGTTAGATTCGCGCTTTTTGCGTAGCTATCAAGGGCTGGGATTACGCCCACACAGGCTTCACAGCCATTTTTGTAAAATACTAGCGCAATCGCCTTGTCGCTAAAATCGCTTAGATTCACGCTTTTGCCTTCCAAGTCCATTGCTGCGATTTCTGGGGCGACTTCATTTAGTGTGGCGTATTTATCGCCATCACAGCCCACGAAAAAGGCGATTAAACAAAGTGCGATTACAAAACGGCTCACGCCATTTCCCCGTGTCGCAAACGCAACTTTTTATTGCCATATTCGCCTAGCTCGGGGTTGTGCGTGATTAGGATAATAGTTTTGCCCTCATCGCGCAGTTTGCAAAATGCCTCTAACACGATTTTTTCATTTTCCCCGTCCAAATTCCCCGTAGGCTCATCGGCGAGTAAAATATCGGGGTTGTTGATGAAAGAACGAGCAATACAAAGCCTTTGCTGTTCACCCCCGCTTAGCTCACTAGGCAAATGCGAGATTCGATGCCCCAATCCCACCTTTTCAAGCGCGACTTTGGCGTCCTCCTCATCAATGGTGGAGTGATAAAACTGCGCTAACATTACATTCTCAAGTGCGCTAAGGTAGGGGATTAGGTGGAATTGCTGGAAAATTAGCCCAATTTTTTCTCTGCGAATGATGATTTTCTCCTCCTCGTTTAAATCTTTCATAGATTTGCCAAGCAGTTTGTAATCCCCGCTTGTGGGCTCATCAAGCAATGCGATGATATTTAAAAGCGTGGATTTGCCACTTCCGCTAGGTCCCATAATGCTAACCCAATCGCCCTTTTCTACGGATAGATTCACGCCTCTTAGCGCACTTACGCTACCAAAAGATTTGCTGATATTTTGCAATTCTAAAACCATATTATTCTCCCTTTAGATTCGTGATAATATTTATGTTTAACGCCTTTTTTATGGGGTAAAAACTCGCCAAAAATGCCGAAATAAGCGTGATTGCAACCGCGCCCACCACGCTTAAAATCCTAAATGAAACGCTTGAATTAAAAATGATAAATCCAAGCAGATTCGCTAGTAGATACCCACACAGCGCACCCAATACGCTAGAGACTAATGCCAAAAATAGCACTTCCGCGCCAAAAAGTTTGGCGATTTGCGCCTTTTTCGCTCCCAAACTCAAATGCAAGGCGACTTCCTTTTTTCGCGCGAAAATGATAGAGCTTAGGCTAGTATTTACGCTCAAACTTGCGATAAGTAAGATGATTAGGCAAATTAAGAGCATTAGGGCTTTGATTTTGCCTAGCACAATGCCTTCGCTAATTGAAACCTGCGCTATGGGCTTTGCGCTCACTAAATCATCGCTTAGATTTTTCCCTATTTGCTGGACTTCGGCGAAATTGCCGTAGAGAATTAGTTTTGCGTAATGGATAAATGACGAATCTATAGATTTGTCATTTATTTTGGATTCTTCGCTTTCTTGCGAAAGCTCAGAATGACGGGGTGGGTTATTGTTAGATTCGTGCAACGAATCTACAACGGAAGGATTTTCGGTTTGGCTTTCGTAGTTTTCGGCAAATTTTGGGGTTGAGACTAGACTTGGTGTCTGCGAAACCCCGAAATTTGCCGAATCTGCGGAATGCAATTCTAAAGGCGAATTGCCACTAGATTCGCCCACCAAATTTTGCACCACTTTAATCGGCGCAAGAACAATCCCATCTAACTCATCTCCACTAGAAATTATCCCCTTAACCTCCAAATCCGCGCTATTTAGGCTCTTTGGATTTGTCAGCGTGATTTGGCTACCTGATTTTATCTCAAACGCCTTTGCCAAGCTAACGCCCACAAACGCGCTATTTTCATCAAACACACTATTGCCAAAATGCCCATCGCGCACTTCTATAAAAGGCGAAATCGCCTTAATCGCGCTAAAATCCACACCTGCCACGATTGCCGAGTTATTCCCAAGACTAAAAAAGCCATAAAGAAACGGCGCGGCGACTTTTAGCTTATCCTTTGGAATTTCGGCTATTTTAGATTCATAGACTTGTGATTTGATATGATTTTGCCCGTGTGCGGGGGAGATTATGAAATTTGCACCATAGACTTTTAGCTCATTTGACAGCTTTGATTCAATATCAAGCGAAATATTTAAAAACGCACTAGCCACACACGCACCGATAAAAAGCGACACCGCAATCACGCCAACACGCGCAAATGACACGCGCAGAGAATTTAAAATGCTTTTATAGAAAAATTTTGCGTTATTATTCATCTTAGTCGCTCCTATCGCCCGTAAAGCACTTGCGCTGGTAGAAGTGCGTTGATATTTTTTAGTAAAAATAATGAACCGCAAAGCGAGATAGATAGCGCAAATACGATTGATAAAGGCAGTGCAATCCACGAAATAGGCAGTGTGTGCGCAAAAATGCTAAGTGAAATTAGCTCTGCTACGCCCACACCGCCAAAAAAGCCGATGACTGCGCCCACAATGGCTATGACGCACGATTCCCCTGCGAAAATTGCATAGATTTGCCACATACTCGCACCTAGCACTTTCATAAGCCCGATTTCCTTGCGTCTGCGCTGGAATTCCGCGCTTAAAAGTGCGCCGATTCCTACGCTTGAAACAAGCAGACAGATTATGCTAGTAACCCCCATAAGCCCTTGAATCTTGCGCACTATGGAGCTTTCCGCATCGCTTACTTTGATTTGTGCTTTTGCGCTTGTGCCTTTGAAGTCCTCCTCGATTTGGTAGGCAATCGAACTAGCAAACGCGCTACAATACCAAGTGTCGAATTCTACGGCATTTAGGCTATCGATATTGCGCCTTGCCTTGTAGCTAAGGGTGTTTTCTGGGATTGTGAATGCGGAAACTTCGGCACGAGCGAAAATATCGTCCTTACCTAGCAATTTTTGCGCTAGGGACAGAGAGCCTACAATGCGATTGTCATAAACGCCACTATTGGATAAAATGCCACTTACTTTGACTTTGTAGCTTTGATTCGCCCCTGAATCGGCGATTATTTCTAGTGTGTCGCCTTTTTGAATCTGCGCCCTTTTTGCAAACTCACTTCCCACAAGCACAAAATCTAGCGAATTGTCCTGAATCCACTCGCCATCAATGCTCCACGCGTGGTATAGCATTTTTATGCCTGTGCTGAATTCTGGCTCGTCTTGGACGCCGATGACTTTATCAAAATATGTGCCTGTAAAAATAACCTGTGCGTTTTGTGGCGCATTGTCTTTTTGTGATAAATCGGGGAGACTTGCCACTCGCTTCGTCAATAGACTCTCAGTCTTATTTCCTTGCTCGTGGCTACGCAACCCCGATTTCTCATCAAAAATACTTCCGCGCGAATCATTTGTGGATTCGGCAGAATTGCTTTTAGATTCGTCATTGCGAGATTCCACGCAACGCGTGGAATCGTGGCAATCTATTTTATTTTTGTGGGTTGCTTCGGCGTTGCCTCGCAATGACGATTCGCTCACAATAACTTTAATGTCCAAAAACGGCGCAAACGCAGTTATATTATTGCGCCAAAAAATCTCCTTTATCAAATGTAGCTTTGATTCCTCCAAATAGCTTTCACTCTGCAGTGGCGAGTAAATCTCATCGCCCACTTCCACGCTCAAAACCGCCCCCTTAGGTAGCACCACGATATTGCTT
>JBNMJF010000168.1:0-4812 GCA_050873665.1 Helicobacteraceae bacterium | reverse complement strand
TTCTAAAGGCGAATTGCCCGAATCTAAGCTAAAAATCAACATTTCGCCGGGGTTAATGTCTCTAATGAATTTTGCTCCAATCAAATCAAATGCGCAAGTTTCACTCGCCACCACATATCCCTTGCTTCCGTCATCGTTGATGATTTCTCCCACGCTTAAGGGGCGAAATCCGTAAGGGTCGCGAATCGCAAAGAGTTTGCCACGGCTAAGTAGCACGAATGAATACGCGCCTTTGATGGATTTTAGCGATTCGATTATGCGGTTTCGTAGGCGTTTTTCGTGGCTATGGGCGATTAAGTGAATGAGATTTTCGGTATCCAAGTGGCTTTGGAAAATCGCGCCTTTTGCAATGAGCGATTCGCGGACTTCTTTGGCATTGACAAGGTTGCCGTTGTGCGCTAATGCGATTTCGCCAAGTGCGTATTTGGCAAAAATGGGCTGGACATCGCATTTGGAATCCTCCCCTGCGGTGGAGTAGCGATTATGCCCGATACTTGCATTGCCTTTGAGATTGTCCAAACCGCCCTTAAATACGGAGGTAACCAAGCCTTCGCCTTTAAGCGTGGTGATTTTGTGTCCGTCTGTGGTGGAGATTCCGCTGGATTCTTGTCCTCTGTGTTGCATTGCAAAAAGGCAGTAGTAGCATAAAAGCGCACTATTAGGCGCATTAAAAACGCCCACAACGGCGCATTTTTCTTTTGGCGATTCGTGTGATTCAAGTTCAGATTCGCGTCCAAATTCAAGCGATTTTTGCGAATCATATTTTTTTTGAGAAAATTCCATAATCTGCCCTTTAGTTCAGTGCTAATGCGTCCTTTATGTCATACAATCCGCTGGGCTGGTTGATAAGCCACTTGCCGACATTGATTGCGCCTTGCGCGAAAGTCATTCGGCTTGTGGCGTTGTGCGTTAGCTCCAAATATTCGCCCTCCATATAAAAGCCGATTGTGTGGCGTCCCACGACATCGCCACCGCGCAAACTCATCACGCCGATTTCATCTTTTTTGCGCTCCCCGATTGCGCCATCTCTGCCACTTATGCGGACTTTATCTAGCTTTAGCCCACGCGCTTTAGCGACATTATTTGCTAGGCTTAGTGCCGTGCCAGAGGGCGAATCCTTTTTGTGATGATGATGAATCTCCACAATCTCAATATCGCTTGAACGCAGTGCCGTAGCCACAATCTCAGCGATATTATTTAGCACCACAATGCCACGCGACATATTTGAAGCATAAAGGATAGGCATTTTCTGCGAGGCGGCGTTTAGCAAGTCCATTTGCATATCATTTAGCCCCGTAGTGCCGATGACTATGGGCTTGGCACACCCGTCAATCGCGCAGTCAAGTAGCGTCTGTGTAGCCTCAGGGCTAGAAAAATCAATAATCAAATCGCTAGATTCCAAAAAAACGCTCACATCATTGGTAACCAAAACGCCCTTTGGGATAGAGTATTGTAGCTCGTTTCGCACGAAAATGCTTACAAGTTGCATTTCCTTATCATTACACAAAGATTCAATCAAAAGTCTGCCGATTCGCCCTGTCGCGCCAAAGATTCCCACTTTTATCATTTTTTAACCCCTTTTTAGATTTGCCTTAACATTTTGCTTTAAGATTCGCATTTGATTTGCCATAAGATTCGCCACGATTCGCGCCTAAAATAGCATCGATTCCGATTCGTGCTTTTTTGCCTCCAAATATTCGATTGCGCTTAATGCCGCTACTGCGCCATCTCCTGCGGCGATTACGACTTGCTTTAGCGAATCTTGTCTTATATCACCCGCTGCAAATAGCCCAGAGACGGAAGTTTGCATATTTAAATCCACCTTAACCTTGCCTTCACTGCTCATCTCACACAAAGGTGATGAATCCTCTTGCATTAAAATGCCTGTATTCACATCGTAGCCGACAAATTCAAACAAACAGCTAACCTCAATTTCGCTTTTTTCTTTTGTGGAAAGATTCGTGATTTTTACGCCTGTGGTGTGTTTGCCATTGCCGATAATCTCATCAATAACGCTTGGCGTGATGATTTCAATCTTTGGATTTTCTTTGACTGCCTCTTGTGTGCTAGGCGCAGCGCGGAAAGATTCGCGCCTATGAATCAAATAAACTTTTTCGCAGATTCGCGCTAAGTAAATCGCCTCTTCAAGCGCAGTATCGCCACCGCCAAGCACTGCTACGATTTTATTTTTGTAGAAAAATCCATCGCAAGTCGCGCAAGTGCTAACGCCTTTGCCCCAATATTCGCTTTCACCCTTTATGCCTGAGCGCTTTGGATTCCCGCCTGTGCAGACTATGACAGCTTTTGCGCTTTCTTTTTGTCCGTCAGCTAGGATAATATCAAAGTTTTCGCCGTTTTTTGCTATGCGCGTAACTTCATTCATATTGTGCGTAAGCCCGAATCGAAAGCATTGCTCCAACCACGGCTCCATAAATTCGATTCCGCTTACGACTTCTTTTACGCCGGGGTAGTTTTCGATTTCGCTGGAATTTGTGATTTGTCCGCCCGGCATTCCGCGCTCAAATAGCACGACATCTTTTAGTCCGCCACGCGTGGCGTATAATCCAGCACTTAGTCCCGCAGGTCCGCCACCGATGATTGCTAAATTTATCATTTTATTTCCTTTGATTTACTCTTTGATTCGCCTACAAAATCGCTGTAAATTTTGCTGTCCTGCGCGTATTTTGTCGCCTTTTTTTGCTTAATCCTAAAATACGCGGGAATCTTATCCACTCTAAAAATTCTGCTAAGTTTTAAAAGCGTATTCATTCCCGCGCTCAGTGGCACGACATTTTCGCTAGGTGTTTGATTTTTGTTTTGGTAAAAATCAATGGCTAAAATCGTTAGCCCACTTTCATTGGGGACGGCTTTGGCGATTTGGGCGAATCCACTAACTTTAGAATTATACAAAAGGACTATGTATTCACTCTCTTTGGGCGAAAATACAAAATCGCTCCCATAAAAAGCAAACTCGCTAAAATCAATCACTTTCAATTTCGTATAAGTGTATTGAAAGTAAAAAAACGCCGCCGCCATAAAAAGCGTAGCGAAAAACGGCATTAAAGGCGAAAATCGCAACTTTTAAAACCGCTTTTTATAACATTGAGTTGATTTTATCTCTAATGGATTGTTCGCTTGTCGCGCCGATAACTTGATGGATAATCTCGCCATCTTTCATAAACAGCATCGTAGGCACACTGCTAATGCCAAACTTTGCCACCAAATCCTTTTCATCATCGGCATTGACTTTGCAAATACTCGCGCGTCCTTCAAATTCATCGACTAGCTTTTCGATAATCGGATTTAGCATTCGACACGGACCGCACCAAGGCGCCCAAAAATCCACTAGCGCAACGCCATTTTTTGTAACGCTATCGAAGTTTGCGTTATTTAGCTCGATATATTTACCCATAATTTTCTCCTTGAATTTAGAAATTTAAAGCGGAATTTTAACATAAAGCAAAATTTTTTTACTTAAATTTTAGGCACTTACATTCTCAAAAAATTCAATTTCGCCATTGCGAATCGTAACTATATCCACGCAAAATGCCACATCTAGCGAGTGATTCGCCAAATAGATGTGGATTGAATCAATAATGCGATTTAGCTTTTTTGGCGTTACATTTTGTAAAGGTTCAAAGTTTTTGCCAGACTTTACTTCGATAAAATGATATGCAAAATCTTTTTGCGCAATAATGTCAATCTCCCCGTAGCGCGTCCAATAATTGCACTCGACAATCTCAAAACCGCTATTTTGCAAAAATTCTTTGGCGATATTCTCGGCATCTGCGCCTTTGGATTTGGTGCTAATAGCGTGATTTGCGCTACGATTCGTCTCTTTAGTGTGTTTCATCGAAAAGTCCTTTTTGGGATATTTTTAAGATTATAGGATTTTAGTTATAAAAAATCTTTATATTTTTTGCAAATGATATGAATCATCAATCTTTTATGGTTTATAAGTTTTTGGGCGAATCGTGAATCTTAATATAGATTCGAGCCGATTTTGTGCGAATCTAAAATTATAGATTCGCCGATTCGCCCACAATCAAAGCACATTTTTGCGAATCTAAATAAAAATTTTAAATTTTACTTGACATAGTGTGTTTAATTTTGATAAGATTGCGATTTTCAAATTTTGCTGGCTTAGCTCAGTTGGTAGAGCATCTGCCTTGTAAGCAGAGGGTCGGGGGTTCAAGTCCCTTAGCCAGCTCCATTTTATGCACTTTAATAAAAGCGTTAAAACCAATTTTTAGTGTTTTTGGGTGAGTTACTCAAGTGGCCAACGAGGGCAGACTGTAAATCTGCTGGCTTTCGCCTTCCGTGGTTCGAATCCACGACTCACCACCATTTTTATAAATGGAGTCGCGGGAATAGCTCAGTTGGCTAGAGCATCAGCCTTCCAAGCTGAGGGTCGCGGGTTCGAGCCCCGTTTCCCGCTCCAAAAGGCTAAGATTATATTTTGGGAGCTGTTTAAAATCCCCTAAATATAATTCTACCCTTTAAAATGCCCATATAGCTCAGTGGCAGAGCACTTCCTTGGTAAGGAAGAGGTCGGCGGTTCAATCCCGCTTGTGGGCTCCAGTTATTTTCGGTAACGATTTAATTTCAAAACATAAGGAGAAATGTTATGGCAAAAGAGAAGTTTATCAAAAATAAGCCCCATGTAAATGTGGGTACAATCGGGCATGTCGACCACGGCAAGACCACACTTAGTGCTGCGATTTCTGCCGTGCTATCACTAAAAGGTTTAGCAGAGTTGAAAGATTATGATAATATCGACAATGCACCAGAGGAAAAAGAACGTGGTATTAC
>JBNMJF010000167.1:0-4813 GCA_050873665.1 Helicobacteraceae bacterium | reverse complement strand
GGGCTTAATGATAGTTGCTTTATTTGCGATGAATCTTTGAGGGATAAGATTCGCGTGGCGCGGGGATTTTTAAGCGCACACCCGCATTGCATAAATGGCGATTTTGAGATAGAAAAGGGACGATTTTTTGATTTTTTGACAAATAATAAGAGCGCGTTTTTAAGTGAAAGCGAAGTCGAATCGCTAATTGCAATAATGATGCAAGGGCTGTGAGAATGGATTTGGCGTTGCTTGGCGAATCACAGATTCGCGCAAACAATCCAAAAAAAATCGTCATACTGAGCGCGGCAAACGCGAAGTATCCAAACCGCTTGAATTTAAAAGGTAGATTCACGCGATAATAAATAAACGAATCGATAAATTCAATCTTGCAACATTGCGCGAATCTATGGTTTAATGTCTAGTGCTTTGGATACTTCGCTCGTTACACTCGCTCAGAATGACAAATCTGTAAAATGCCGTCATACTGGGCGAAGCACTTGTGCGAAGCGAAGAATCCAAAATAAACGAATCTAAATTATATGAATCGCAATGTCGCAAATGCGAATCTTAGATTCTAAAAATCTAATTTATTGATTCAAATTTAGGTCATTGCGTGAATCTAATTGTTAGATTCGCGTGTTTTGGATACTTCGCTACGCTCAGTATGACGGGGAGTGGGCGTTAGTATGGCGGGATTTTTTATTTTTTGATTTTTTCACATTGATTTGTTTGAATCTTGCGCGTTCAAAGAGTTTGAATCTTGTGTGTTTAAATCTAAATTCGCATTTGTTTCATTTGCCATCTCCGCTTTTATCGCGCTAATGTCGCGCGCTGTGTTATAAACCATTAGTGTAATCTCTATATTTAGCCGTTTGTGATTACTATCTTTTGCTAGAACGATGGGAAATGCGATACGGACGCTGTTTTGCAAGGTGGATAGATTTCTAATTAGATTTTTGATATTGGTGAGATTGCGCGTGTTGCCTGTGATTTTAAAGCTATGAATCTTTATATTATTTTCAGCCTCAGTTACGCCCAAATCCGCTACTTTCACGCCGTTTATAAAGGTGGAGGCGTATTTTTGCAATTCTTTTGCGGTGATTTGGCGTGAGAGTCGCTCAAAAACGGCGATATTTTCGCGCAACATATTTTCCTCGTTGCTTTTGATATTATCTAATCTTGCGTTGATTTGATTATCCAAGATATTTGTCTTTCGATATTCCATAATCACGGATTTATAGCTATCCATTAACGGCACTAGATAGAAAAATCCGCCCATTACAACTATGGTAATATAAAGCACCAAAAATATAATATTTTTGTTCCAATCCACGCTATTTATTATATCAACTATACGCATTATTCGCTCACCGTGCTTATCGAAGTAAAGTTAAACCACCCATTTGGCAGGGCGAAAAAATCCGCGCGTGTTTGCGTAAATGTCGCTTTTAGCGGTGCTTCCATAAGAAAAGCATAAACTTCGCGCGTGGGCGTGATACCCTTAATGGTTAGCTTTGTTTCCTCTAACAATATATAATTCACCGTGATTTGGTCTGGGATTATGTCAAATAGCTTTGTAAGCGCGAGATTCACATCGTTATTGTAAGTTCTATTTGTCGAATCTAAATCGATTTCATATTGCAAAAGGCGGACATTTTCGCTTGTGGCGTTAATAAAGGCATCGTGCTGTGTTATATTACCGCCTGATTGCGTTGCGTGCGCCTTTATGGTAGTCATTTGGAGTTGCAAATACACGCCATAGCCATAAATTATCCCAAGACTTAAAAGAATATAAAAAATCCAAATCTTTGTAAGGTGCGAGATTATGGACTTTTGCAATGGTGGCGTGAAGCTGTATTTCATACCTTTATCCTTAATTCCATTTTTGCTAGTCGCTCAATCTCTGCACACACATCGATTCGCATAAATTGCGTCTCTAACATCATATTATTTGTTAAATGCGTGATAGAATTATCGCTAATCCCGCTTGCATCTAAAATCAGCAATTCTTCGATGAAATCGCTTGCATATCGCTCATCGCGATAATATGTATTTAGCGTCTCTTTTATGATATTTATCATCGTATTTGCGGTGCTTAAATCGCTTAGATTCGTCTTTTGAGATTCTTTGCTATCAAAATCTTTGATGATAATATTTTCGTTTATATCGCCGATGGCTTCAAATTTTACCACATCATCATCGCTTTGTTCAATGCCATTTTTTAGCTCTAATTCATTTTGCTCTAATACGATATAGTTACCAAAATAAACGCCACTTTTATCGGCAATCATAAGCGAACACGCGCCTTTTTCTTGCATAATGTAAAGTTTTTTGTCCAAATCTAAATTGGGTTTGATTTTTTCATACATTATACAAAATGGCGAAAACACAAAATCTACGCCTTGAATCGTATTAAACTTGCTACGAAATTTCGCCATATCCTCCCTATCGATATACGCAAACCACTTGCGATTTACAAACATAATCATAAGCATATTGATATTTAGCCCAAATGCTTCAAATCGCCGTATCTTATTTCCGCCCACCAAACCTTGATTTTTTGCCCTAGACATCGTGGCAATATAAGTGTAAGGATAGCCACTTTGAATGTGGCGGATAAATTTTGCCGCTTCGATTGGCAAGTCGCCATTTACCGTGCGAAATGTTTTTTCTTCGCTTAATTGCGGTTGCTTGTGGTGAAGGACTTTTACCTTGCAAGTCAAATTGTCAATATCCACTGAAATAATGACTTTTCGATACAATCTACCAAATAATCCCACGCTATTTATCCTTTTTGGTAAATGTGATTTGCATTTAGATTCGCCTTTGGATTCGCTTTTAGATTCGCGCCCTAATTTGCAAATCCACGCGAATCAAAATTGCGTGAATCAAAACTTTGAGGCATTAGCAAATTACCATTTCGTGGTGCGCTGAAAATTTTTCGATTTAGGTATTTATAATTCACGCACGCCCCATTCAATCCCCTATCACACGCGATTCCATACAATTCTAACGCCTTTTCATAATTTTGGCGCACACCATTGCCATTTTCATACATCACGCCCAAATTATTACACGAGCTTAAAATCCCGCCTTCACACGCGATATTTAGGTATTTTACGGCATTAAAGGCACTGCGCGGTGCGCCGTGTTTGCCTGACGCATACAAATAGCCCAAATTCGCACAGCCGATTAAATCGCCCTGATTGCACGCTACAAAGTTCAAATCCACCAAGCCAAGTTTGTCTTTATTTAGCCCAAAAATATTGTAAGTATTGCTTAAAAGCCCCAAATTATAGCACCCAAGCGCACTACCCGAATCACAGGCAAATTTATAATATTGCAGACTTTTGAAGTAATCTTTTTTCACGCCAATGCCGTTTGCAAACATATAGCCCAAATTGTTACACGCAAACACATCGCCACCACTGCAACCCACCATATACAGCTCACTTGCCATTAGCTTGTCTTGCGGGATTTGTTCGCTACCATTGTCATAAATACTTGCAAGATTTGAGCAAGCAAGGGCATTTCCGCCACTACACGCCTTGCGATAATATTGCAATGCCTTTTGATTGTCGCCATTTGTGCCAATCGCATACATATACATTAGCCCAAGCCCCAAGCATCCGTCTGAATCGCCCACTTCATCACAGGCTTTTTTGAAAAGATTGAAGGCTTCTGCGTAGTTGCCTTTTTGCGCTAGTGCGATAGCTGCGTTTGTCGCGCTACTAACGGCAAAAAGTGGCGTTGCAAAGCAAAAAATAAGTGTGGCAAACAAGATTCGTCTCACAAATAACTCCTTTTAGTGAAATCTTAACTAATTTTTAAGCAAAAATAATACCAAAGGGGAATCTATGCGTGAATCTTAAAGCATATTTGCGATAAAATCCGCTTTTAAAAACGCCAAAGGACTTGCAAATGAAAAATAATTTTGAATGGATTAGCATCTCTGATATGTTTGCTGGAATAATGATGGTATTTTTGCTACTTGCCATCGCCTTTATGTTTGTGAGCCAAAAGCGAAGCGCGGAGTTGCTTCGCAAAAACAAAGAGTTAGAGACGCTAAATGAGCAAATGAGTGGCATTTTACGCGCATACTCGGATTTGCAACTTAAAATCAACGATGATTTAAACGCCGAATTTGGCGGTGAGTTAGGCAAATGGAATGCGAGTATCGATGAAAATAATACGATTCGCTTCAACAATATCGAGGCGATTTTTGAGAGTGGGAGCGCGGAGATTCGCGGGGATTTTAAGGCGATTTTGCGTGAGTTTTTCCCGCGCTATATGAGTATCATCAACAAATATCGCGATGATATTGAGGAAATCATCATCGAAGGACACGCTTCAAACACTTGGCGTGGCGCAAGTAGCGTGAATGATAGCTTTATTTTTAACGCTGGGTTGTCGCAAAATAGGGCATTAAATGTGATGCGATATTGCTTTTTAAACGCAACAAAGGGCGATGAGCGCAAGTGGCTAATGGGCGTTTTGCACTCAAATGGAATGAGCTTTTCGCGCCAATTAGACAGCGAGGCAAAGTCGCGCAGAGTGGAATTTCGCGTCATCACAAAGGCGTATAATAATATCAAACATATCATTGATAGCGATATTTTAAAGATTGAAAAGAAAGATTAAAGGTAAAAATAAGCGTGTGGATTTTTGCATTTGATAGCGCAAAAATAGGATTTTAATAGAGTTTTTGGATAGCCATAAATTTACGAATCGCAAAATAGAAGCAATGCAAACAATATTTTTAGCATAGCAAAGTATCCGATTCGTGTGAATCTACAACCAACACCTAATCCACCGCACTAATGTCTAATAT
>JBNMJF010000166.1:0-4830 GCA_050873665.1 Helicobacteraceae bacterium | reverse complement strand
CAATGAGCCAAGAGCAAATAAAACAGATTAGAGTCTATGGGGTTAAGGGGACTCTACTTTTTGCGAAAGCAAAAAGTAGCAAAAACTTTAGCAAGGATTCGCACTTTATTTTAGATTCGTGGCTAAAGCCACGACAACGGAAAGATTTTCGGTATGGCTTTCGTAGCTTTCGGCAAATTTCGGGCGTGAGACTAGACTAATGGTCTGCGAACGCCCAAAATTTGCCGAATCTGCGGAATGCAATTCTAAAGGCGAATTGCCTACCGAAATTGAAAAGTGTTTGTCGCCCTCTAACGCAAATCTCTTTATATCCGTGCTAACATACAGCGTAACGCTCGGCACTCTCATCGCCCACGCACTATGCGTAATCCCCGTATCGCCACCGATAACCAAATCCATACTTCCCAAAAGTGCCTTAATCTCATCAAAATCCAAATGTGGCAACACGCAAAAACGCGAATCTTTCGCACCCAAAGCGCGAATCTCGCTTTCTTTTTTATCCCAAATAAGAAAAATTCTCGCTTCTTTATATTCGCTCCATAGTCCCTCTGCAAGAGCATAGAACGAATCAAGCGCAAATTCCTTATCCGCCTTGCTAGTTTCGCATAAAAATAAAATTTTTGGCGCGGTTTTGAGATTTTTTGTGTTTCTATCGCACTGCGCGATGATTTCAACGATTTTCGCCTTTGCGCCTTTGCTTGAATCAATAGTGTGGTTGCGCGAATCTAGCATTTCTAACCTAAAATCGCTCTCCCAATCCACACAATCAAATGCCACCTTAAAAAGCTCATATTGTCGCTTTAAAATATGCTCGTTGTAGGCGATTCGCGCCTTTTTTGTATAGAAAAAACTAGCGATTTTCTCACGAATCGAATCTCTGTCATAGCCGATAAATTCGCTTTTTTTTAGCATTTTGCCGATGAGTGCGGATTTTAAAAGCCCTTGCGAATCGATGACTTTATCAAAATGCCCCAAAGAACGCACTTTTTTTATGGCACTAAAAATTAGCCTTTTATTTTTTTTGCTTTGTCGCAGTGGTAAATCTATGATTTTATCTACCAGCGGGGAGTTTTCTAAGATTCCTTTAAACTGCGAATCCACAATCCACGATATTTCAATCTTTCGCTTTGCAAATTTGCCCTTTAGCAAGTCTAAAAATACCAATGTCACGATAATATCGCCTAGCGAACTTAGGCGGATTATGGCAACTTTTAGCGTGGAATCTCTCAATTTTTTTAACCCCACTTTTACTCAAATGTGATTTTTAGGCTTGAATCAGGCGAATTTAGTGCCAAAATCTTTTCTTTTAGCAAATAAAAGTCGCTTTTTACATATAGCGTGTCATTTTGAAATTCAAACGCCACCGCTTTTGTGCTAAGAGACGCCACTTCCGCCACACTCAAAATAAAGCTAAGCCACTGCAAGATACCTATCTCAGGCATTAGCTTATCAATGTATAAAATCTCATCATCTTTGGGAATCTTTTTGTCGCTGTATTTCACAAGCAAACTAATAATCGCCCTATCGATATGCGAATAGCCGTAGTTCAGGGCGTTTAGAATGAAATACGCGCTATGATTATACATAGAATAAAATCCCAGCGAATCACCGATTTTATTTAACCCAGCGGCATTTTGTAGGTGGAAAAGATATTTGCGTGGGATTTTGTGTTTGGATTGCAACAAATCAAAAAGTAGCACCGCATTCTTTTTTACCGCACCTTGCGTTCTTTCATTGATACAAAATCTATCCATAAGACTACGATATGAGGGGTTGAATCCACTTGGAAACAAAAAGCGTGAATTTCGCAATAAATCGCTTAAAAATACGCCCTCACGGACGCCAACGCCACTTGTGATAACAGATTTTGCGCCAAATTTTTCTAAAAGCATTGATAAAATGAGTGCGCCCTCTCTAATATTATCCTCCCTATCTTGTGGCACTTGCAAAGCGCGAAGTCCCTTAATGTCGCTTGTGTAAATGTTTTCAAAAAAATCTCTATATTTTTTAATCTCAAATTCATAGCCGTGAATAGTGGAAATGGGATATTTTTCTTTTTTCATTATCATTTTGGATAGGGCGCGAATCGTGCCGCCTATGCCAAAAACGCATTCGTGCTTAAAATCTGGCGTTAGTTTTTCAAACTCGGATTCGATGAATTTTTTTGCTTTTTTTATGTCGATTTTAGCGGTGGAAAATAGCTCTTTTAGGCGAATCGTGCCAATATTTAGCGAGATTAGATTTTGTAATTTGCCATCTTTAATAATTGCGCATTCCGTGCTACCACCGCCTATGTCAATGGTTATGCCATCTTTTTTATGCAATAGATTCGCACACGCCACACCGCCATAAAATGCCTCTTTTTGTCCGTCTATGACTTTGATTTGCAATTTTGCCTTGCACTTTACGGCGCGTAAAAATTCGCTTTTATTGGGCGCGTCTCTCAAAGCACTTGTCGCCACGCAAAGCACTTTTCGCGCCTTATAATTTTTGGCGATTTCCACAAAATCACAAATGGCATTTAGAGCGCGATTCATCGGCTCTACTTGCAAAATCCCGCCATTTTCATAGCAATGCTCACTAATGCGCACTTTGCTTTTTACTTCATAAATTAAGTGAAATCCAAAGCGACTTGTTCTCTTAAAAACCGCCATTCGCGCGGAGTTTGAGCCTATGTCAATAACTGCTGTAATCTTACTCATATTTTTTCCTTTTTGGCGAATCTATTTTTATAAATCCGCCATTTTAGCAAAATTGCCATTAAATGCTAGTCCGCCCTAAATACATAAGTCCTGCACGGAAGCGCGAAAAAGTTATCATTTTTGCCAAAAATGTCGCTTTTAAAATATTTTGCGTTTAGATATTTGATAAACGGCATTAGCGCGATATGCGGAATGCTGGGAAATCCGCTTACAAAAATCAGCTCCCCACGCTCCCCTGCCCTATTTAGCGAATCGCCAAAGGCACTTTTATTGCTAACGATAATCAAATCATTGCCTTTTGGCGCACTCAACATATCGCTATTTAAAAGCGTATATTTGGCTTTGGGATTTGGGCGAAAGTCCGCGCTATTTGGCGCACTCGTTTGCAAATCAAAATCATAAATGCTATAAAATTTCTCCAAATATTCAGCAAACCAAAATGGGCGCATTCCCACTTCAAAGTCATAAATCTCTCTCCCGCGCCCAATACCTTCAAAATAAAGATTCGCCCCTTTATTTTGTTGCAAATATTGCGCGACAAAATCTAGCGTTTGGTGGAGTTGAACGCCTTGCGCTTTTAAATCTATCATTTTGTGGATTCCGCTTGGCAAATTTTGCGTAAAAAATCCAAAAAGTCCCAAAATTAGGCAGATTTTTACAAACATATTGTGCCAATATTTGCGTGAAAAGTAAAGCACACTAGGGATTCCAAGCACAAAGCAAGGCAGACAATAATACAAAGCATACATTTTTAGCACCACAAATGCACTAAAATATCCAAAAGACGCGCATAATAATCCATCAAAATACGCTTCGATTCGCTCTTTTTTAACGCACACGCAATAGATTCGATAAAGCAAAAATCCGCTAATGCTAAAAGTCAAAATACTTTCATTAAACGCGAATCCTTGCAATAGCGCAAAAGCATCTTTTGCAGTGAGCGCAGAGTAGAATTTATCGACTTCATCAACAATCAATAACTTATATAAAAACACATAAAAACAAGCACTAAAAATTATGCAAAGCGCGTATTTTGCTAAATCTTTGTGGCGATTTTGAAGCGCGGATATTAGCAAAACCGCGCCAAAGGCAAAGGCAGCGATAAAAGTCGGCTCTTTGTAGTAAAGCGCGATATTTAGCGATATTATGCTAATAATTTGGTAGGATTGTGTGGATTTAGCAGATTTGCCCCCCCCCATATCCCTTATTGCGCAAAAACTACAAAGCATAAAGATTGAAAGCCAAATAACTTGTAATTTTTCAGGGTAATAAATGCCAAAAATTACAATGACAAAAGATATGTTTAGTGTTAAAAGCGCGGTTATTATGGCGTTTAGCGCATTTTTGCCGTTGCTAATATTTAGGATTTTTAAATAAAGCGTGGAAAATAGTGCAAAAAGCACCGCATTTACGCCAAAAAATAAATACGGCGAAGTGGATATTTTCATCAAAAGCACTAAATCTACAAGTCCAAGTGTCCAAAAACGCCCAATTTGTGGCTTAAAACCATTATAAATTTCATTGCTCTTGCCCTCAATGATTTTTAACCATATCCACGAATCATCTAGATTTGGCGCATAGCGCGAAAACGCCACCAAAATAGCGCAATAAGCCACCACAAAAACAAAGAAAAATTTATGGCGTTTGATTAAAGTCAAAATACTTGTAAAAATCTCTGCGCAAAGATTTATTAAATTTTTAGCCATTTATGCTATTTGATTTCCTCGATTTCTAGCGTTAAGAAGTTGAATTTTAGGCTTTCTAGCTTTTGCTGTAAGTCGCCGTTTTCATCGCGCAATGCCTCACGCTGAGATTTCAAATAATTGATATTTTTACTCGCATAATAAATATTATTTGCCAAATAAACCTGTGGCATAAACAAAAGTAGCACCAAAATTAAAATCGCATAAGCCACAAACAACGCACCGATTTCGCTTTGCTTACTAAGTCGCTTATCTAGTGGTTGCACAATGGCGTCTTTTTCATTTGCGCTAAAAATGCTAGGATTCGCATTTGTCTCTATGCTGACGCTAGAATCCGCGCTATGCTCCTCATAAGCCGCCTCGCTAAAATCAAATCCCTGAAATTGTGGCGCATAGTCGTGCGAATCCGCCAAATCGCTATTATT
>JBNMJF010000165.1:0-4848 GCA_050873665.1 Helicobacteraceae bacterium | reverse complement strand
GGACGCGGTGCTTCAAGCGATGGATATAATGCAATATCAAGACATTCATCGCCAAAAAATCGAGCGCGTGGTGAATATTATGCGGACACTCGCGCGATATCTAAACTCTATGTTTGAGACTGACATTGATGACGAAAAGCGCGTGAGTTCGGCGACTTATATTGAGGGCGATAAGAAAGATGATGTGATTGATGATGGTGAGATTGATGATTTAATCGCAAGTTTAGGAAAAAAATAGATGAGCAATTCGCCTTTAGAATTGCATTCCGCAGATTCGGCAAATTTCGAGTGTTCGCAGACTCCAAGTCTAGTCTCACACTCAAAATTTGCCGAAAACTACGAAAGCCAAACCGAAAATCCTTCCGTTGTTTTAAATGCCGAATCCGCCGATTCGTCCGAAGCAATCCAAAATAAGAATCAATCCGCACGAAGTGCGAATCTTTATAAAAGTTTTTGCTACTTTTTGCTTTCGCAAAAAGTAGAATCCTCCCTACCATTAAACCCTAATTCACCAGCGAGGCAAACGCAAAATCTAACGCTCTACCACAACCCCGAATCCACCCCAAATCTATCCAAAATCGACTACATTATCTTTTTAGACTCCGATGATTTTTGGGAAAGCGATTTGTTAGAAAAATGCGTAGATTCGGCGCGAATCAAGCGCGAATCAAGTGCAAATCCCGATATTATTTGGTTTGATTGGAATGAGATTTATGAAGTTAGTGGCAAGATTCAGGGCAAAACTACGATTGAGCTGTTTGGATTCGCCAAACAAATGCAAATTAGCGCAACGCAGTGGCTACAAAGGGCAAAGGAACGCGAAATCTTGCAGTTTTGGTGGGCGTGGAAAGGGCTAATCCGTTTTGATTACCTTAGGCGCGTGAATCTGCGCTTTTTGGAAGGCGTGATTTTTGAGGATAATCTCTTTGGCATTTTGCTCTTTTTGCAGTGCGAATCCATTGCGATTTTGCCCCGCAAACTTTACAATTATCGCATTCGTAGCGGTAGCACGACTAATAGCACAAAGTCGCTCCCGCCCTTTGTCGCGCCACTAAGGGCGCATTTTAGCGCGGAGGGCGAGGCGTGGGATTATTTTTGCGCGTATAGTTTGTGTGAGATGAGTTTGAAATTTGTGGATTTTTGCGCGAATCTTAGTGATAAAAATCGCGCTAAACTCTGCGAATCCACCTTTTTGCCAAACTTTTTGGCTGAATCTTGCGATATTTTGGCATTTGGTAGCGACCCGCTGAATGCCAAATCGCGCTTTATTGCACTACTAAAAAAGCGCGGAAAATACTCGCCCTACTTAAAAATCATCGCCCATATTATCCCAAAACGCCTAAAACGGCTACGATTCGGGCTTTTTTTGTTTTATTTTGCGCCAAAAGTCGCATTTTTTCGCACCACGCGCAAGATTTTAAAAGCCCTAAGGATTTATCGTGGATAGCGAAGCGCGATTTATTAGCACCTTGCAAAAGTGCAAAATCACGCGCTTTATCGGCGATGATGGCGCGGTGGTGGCAGACAAATCAAGCGCAAAAGTCTATGCGATGGATTTATTTTGCGAGGGTGTGCATTTTTTAGTGCCACAATTTAGCTACTATCAAATCGCAAAAAAGGCGTTTTTAGTCAATATCAGCGACATTTTGGCGATGGGCGCAAAGCCAAAATACGCACTGCTAGGCATTTCTTTAAGTGATGCGATGAGCGTAAGGGATATTTGCGAATTGCAACGCGGTTTTAGTGCGGTGTGCAAGGAGTTTGGAGTGAAAATCATCGGTGGCGACACGATTAAGGACAAAAAGCTAAATATCGCCATTACGATGATAGGCACTGCGCCGAAACGCCCTATTTTGCGAAGTAATTTTAAGGTAGGCGATATAGTGTTTTACACGCAAACGCGCAAAAATCCGCTAGGACGCGCCCTAAAAGATATGCGATATTTGTATCGTGGTGGGAAAATCGCGCGTAGCTCGAAGTTTTACGCGCCTACGCTACACGCGAAATTTATCTATGAGATTTTGGGCTTTGTGCGTGGCGGAATGGATATTTCAGATGGGCTATTTAACGAGCTAAATCGGCTAAGTGTGCTAAATAGCGTGGGATTTAGGTTTTTTGGGCGCATAAATCGCGCTAATGCCCTAAGTGGCGAGGAATATGAGTTTTTATTTTCGATAAAAGCGCGTGATGAAATGCGACTAAGACGAATCGCCCAAAAATGCCGTGTAGAGCTTGTCAAACTCGCCAAAATCGTGCGTGGCAAAGAGCGATTTCACTGCATAAAGTGGCATAAGTGAAAAGGCGCATAAAAACTTAATAGATTTTTTAGCCAAATAACGCCACAATTTCACGCAAAATCTACAAAACAAAAGGACATAAAATGGCAAAATATAGCCCCAAGACAAAAGATGAGTTAGAAAAGTTAGTGCAAGATGAGAGCGTGAATTTGGGCGACATAGATACAAGTGCGATTACGGATATGTCGAATCTCTTTGAAGATAGTGAGAGAAAAGATTTTAGTGGTATTGAAAAATGGGATACTTCAAGCGTAACAAATATGAGTTATATGTTTAGCGGGGCAGAGTATTTTAATGAAAATATTAACTTATGGAATGTTAAAAATGTAGAATATATGACAGGAATGTTTCAAGAAGCAGATTCTTTTAATCAACCGTTAGATTTATGGAATGTTTCAAATGTAATAGAAATGGCTGTTATGTTTTGTGGTGCAGATTCTTTTAATCAACCACTAGATTCGTGGAATGTTTCTAATGTAAATATACATTGCTATATGTTTTTAGATTCACCTTTAGAGTTTAAGAGTCCAGATTGGTATTATGATATAATATCTCAAGATGAATTGATGGAACAAGCTGAAAAACAAAATCAATATAATAAATTATTGCAAATCCGTAAAAAACTTATTCAAAATAGTGAAGGAAAATATGTGCCAATTGATAAAGAACAACTACAATCACTTTTGCTAGATAAAAATATTTATCTAGGCAATATTGACACTAGCAAAATCACAGATATGTCAAACCTTTTTTGGAGAGATAAGAGAAAAGATTTTATTGGTATTGAAAAGTGGAATGTATTAAATGTATCATCTATGTGTTGTATGTTTAATGGTGCAAAATATTTTAATGTTAATATTAGTGAATGGAATGTTGCAAATGTAACTCTTATGAATCGTATGTTTTGTGAAGCAAAACACTTTAATCAACCACTAGATTCGTGGAATGTTTCAAATGTGGTGGATATGAGTAATATGTTTGATGGTGCGATGAGTTTTAACCAAGATTTAAGCGATTGGGGCGATAAGTTAGGCAAAGTAAAATCTATGGATAGTATGTTTTATAATACGCCATCATTAGCCATTAACTTTTTATCTGTGTGGCAAATACCAGAATATTGTAGCAAAGAGGATATGATACAATATAGTAGATTAACAAGTGATGAAAGCAAACTTATACCTAGTAAATTAAAGCCCAATGAATGTGTATATCGAATCACGCAAGTTGAATGCGATTTAAATAATATAAAAGATTTTAGATTGAGTGAAAATGATAAGATAAAATTTTTAGAAGAGTGGATTCCAAAAAATATTTTAAAGGATTATAATATATTTTTTGCAAAAGCACCACATAAAAAGAATGACGATAAATCCAAAGAAAATAAAAGCAATTTTACAATATATGATTTTGATGATATAGAGAAAATGGGCTATGAAGGAAGCCGTGATGGGTGGCTGTGGGATTTTGCATTTTATGAAGTGCTTGGATATAAGTTTATGGTAGAAAAAGGTAATAATATATTAGCAAATGGTATCAAAAGGACAAATATAAGTTTTGAAATACAAATTAAAGATACAGATATGGCAAAAAATAAACAATATAATAGCAATACAAAATTTTATGACAATAAGCTAAGCATTTCATTTGGCAATCAAACTATGATTGTATGGATACAAAAAGGCTCGAATCAAAATGATATTTTAGATATTTTAAATGTATATATGATTGCCAAAGCCTACAATACAAAAATGGACGAGCTTGGTAGAAATGCTAGAGATTCAAATGAAAAGCGTAAAACAATCAACGCAATCAAAAAACCACTAGATAAATGGCTACCTTTTAGCAAAAGCAAACAGGCTAATAAACAGCTATATGATGAGCTAAAGAAATCTTATGAAGAAGTTTGTAATTTTGATTTGCATTCATATCACAATATCCCCATAGTGCAGGTAGATAAATCCGCTTTAATGGCGATTTGGCAGGATATATCGCAAAAATATATGGTGCAAAATAAACACGATGAGCTAAAGGAAACCATAGCGCGTGTTACGCAACTTGTAAGCGATGAGCGACAAGAAAATTTGAACTATATAATGTATTGGGTGGCGATTTTGTCCGCTATCGCTGCGATATTTTCAGCGATTCCCATTTTGCAAAATTTTATTATGTGGATTTCAAGTAAAATATAAATTTGGATTGTTTTGGCAAATCGGCGATTCGCCAAAGCAATGACGAATCCTTGTCCCGTCATATTGAGCCTTTAGGCGAAGTATCCATTTTGGGCAACCCACAAATCACAATTTACCTTACAATGACGGCTTTGTGGCGTTTATTTCACCCACGATTTGAGCGTTTTTATGTCCTCATAGCTTGTCATATCTAGCATTATGGGCGTTATGCTGGTGTATCCTGCGAAAACTGCCGAAAAATCCGAGTTATTTTCCACACGCTCATTCCAAGCAAGTGGGTGCAATCCTAGCCAATAGTATTCCTCGCCACGCGGATTTCGGCGCAGGTGGGCGTCATTGCCGTAGATTCGGTAGCCTAATTG
>JBNMJF010000164.1:0-4864 GCA_050873665.1 Helicobacteraceae bacterium | reverse complement strand
GGATATAAGGACTATTGCAAGTAGTGGCAATGATTTGGATTTGGTGAATCGGCGGATTGTTTTTGATTCGACTATGCCGAATCTCGCAATGACGAAGTGGTGAGATTTGCACTACATTTTGTCATTGCGAGGGCGAATCGTAGATTTGCCCGAAGCAATCCATTTAAATCGCTCTACCATTTCAAAAGGACAAAAAGTTGTCCCTTTTTATAGATAAAATACGATTTGTATTTTGATAAAAAGGAGCAAAAAAAATGAAAAATCCAAAAGATTCACAAGATTCACAAAATCCATATTCCGCATTTGGCGCGTTGCAAGAGATTTTATATCAAATAAAGGCGCAGGATTCGGCTAGATTGGCGGAGTTTTTTGGCTATGTGCGTGTGGAGCGGTGCGAGGCGATTTTGGCGCGATTTTTGGGTGCGAAAAATATGCGCGAGTGGCTCTCAAACGGCTATTATGATATGGTTTATAGCGCGGTTAGCTTTTTAGAGAAGTGCAAGGCGTTTGTGAATGCAGAGATTTTGGACGCCGAGATTGCCCTAGCAAAGGCGGAAAATGTGCGAAATGACTTTTTAAATAATGGCTCTATCCGTATAAAAACGGACTTTAGGCGCGTTAGTCAGCCCGTTCATACACTTGCTGGAATACAAACTGCGCTGTATCTGCCACTTTGTGCGGATAAAGAGTGGATATATTTTAGCGATGATGAGCTATTAAAGCACACGAAAAATCGCCTTGTGGCGCACTTTGTGAAGTGTGGCGGGAAAATCGGTGGCATTTTTAACTGCAATATCACAGGCTATGAAATGACGCTTGGTGGGCGCAAAATCGACTTTAGTGTGCAAGGTGAGATTATTAGCGATTCAAACAATCCTAGCGCGTCCCAAAATGAAAATCCACCCAAAGATTCCGCGCCAAAAGTGAGCCTAAAAGTCGGCAAAACGGACATTACGAATCTCTTTGCGTTTAAAAAAGTGATTGCATTAGGGAGCAATGATGAAAACGGCGCAAAATAAGAGAGATTGCTTAAGCATCGTTTTGGGCTTTCGCGTATTTGGCTATTCACAAGCGCGTTATGTTTATAATACACTGCATTACGGACACAAAAGCACTTTGCATTTTAAACCCGCCACCACGCTTACGCAGACACTGCGAATCGTCCGCCAAACGATACGCAAACATTACGCCCAAATGGAGGCGAAAAATATCGCGCATTGGATAAAGGGCTACGCTCTGCATTTAAACATACTTGGCGAAAATGTCCTATTTTTCGATACGCAGGGCAAAGAGATTGACGATGATATTAGCCCACTGCCTTATCGCAACTTTAGCTTTGAAACGCTTTATGGCGGGACAGATTCGTTCCTAAAGCCAAATCTCCCGCCAAATGCCAAACGGCAATATATCCCGCGCGATGATGATTATCGTAAATGGCGCAAAAGCGGTGTGAAAATGGGGATTATAAGCTCTTATGTGGTGGGCGATTCACCCAAAAATGCCACAAAGGCTGACAAAACCTTGCGAATGCAATTAAAGGCAAATGATAAAATCCGCCATATTTGCGTAAATGGGCGTTTGAATGATGAATGCGAGATGAGCTATCTTATCTATGCGCTTGATAATGCCTTTGATTTGCGTGGGTTTTTGTGTGCGCTTGGGGCGGAATTTCGCCAAAATGTTATTCTTTATAGTGGCAATGGATTGGCGTTTGAGCGCGTGTATATGTCAGGGATTTGTCGCAATGAAATGCTTTATGAGGCGGATTTGTGGCATAGCAGTGGCAATTTTAATAGGCAAAATTATGAGCGTTTGAGGGCGCATTTTGGTGGCACATACAAAGTGTCGCATTATGCGGATATATTTGCGATTAAGGGAGGTGAAAAATGATATTTTGGTATTTACAACGGCGCAAGGCGCGAATCGAGGCGAAAAAGAAAGCATTAAAATTGCTAGATGAAAATTTGGCAAAAATTGTGGCAAATTTGGTGCGAATCGCAGTGATTGAGCGTGATAAAGAGGCGCGATTCGAGCTTTGGGAGCGCGAAATTGTTGAGTGGCTAAATGAGATTTATCGTAAATGTGAAAATTTAGAATATCGCTATCGCATAAGGGGCGTAGAGTATTATGACTCGATAAAAAGGGCATTTGCAAAGCCTAAAGTTGTCATCGACTCCGCGCTAATGGACTTTTGCGATGATGATTTGTTTGAGAGCGATGAAGGCAAGGCGGATTCGCGCACACTTGAATCCATAAGCCACGAGCGATTGCATAGAATGATTTATGAGATTTTGTGTGAGCAATTTAAGATAATGAAAGAGCTAAATTGGCATAAAAAGGCATTTACGCGGGACTTTAACTATTTGGCTATAAGATGGAGGAAAAATGATGAAAACGATAAAATTAAGTAGGCTAACAAAACACGGAATATTGTGGCGCAACATAAGCAATTTGCGCCAAAAAATAGATAATTTTATGAAATTTTTGCGCTATGGTTTGTGGCTAAATCTCACAGGCAAACGAAATAGCGTGGAATATATAAGTGCGTATTTTGTAGCAGTGGCAAATCCGCTAATAAAAATCGCCTTTTATGGTGGCGATGATAGAGCGCGAAAAGTGGAGCAGTGGAAAAAGATAGCGGACGCTCACCTTAAAAACATTGGCTTTATGGGGCGTAATTGCGATGAGAAAATATCGTATTATTGGCGTCATTGGCATCTGCAACCCAAAAATCAGCTTACATATAAGGACTATGTTTATGCGATTGAATCGTGCAGAGTTGATTTATTTAAAGCCCAAAGTGAGCTAATGCTTGATGATATGGAGGATAGCATAGATGCGCAAAATCTGCCATACAAGCAAAAGCGAGAGAAAATCTTAGCGTTGCATAGTATGGGGATTAGCGATTTGGCAGATAGAGTGAAATTTAGAAAATTAGGGAATGTGAATATAGCAGACACTATCCTCAATCTCTTAAAAGAGGAATGCAAAGCGATAGTAAAAGAAAGCTATGAATCGCCATATAATGGAATAAATCCAAATAATCCGCATTATTTGCAGTTATTAGGCGATAGCACAAATGGAGGCAAACGATGATATTTAGATTTCTAAAACGGCGCAGGGCGCGAATCGAAGCGAAAAAGGAAGCATTAAAATTACTAGATGAAAATTTGGCAAAAATTGTGGCGAATCTGGTGCGAATCGCAGTCATTGAGCGTGATAAAGAGAGGCGATTCGAACTTTGGGAGCGCGAAATCGTGGAGTGGCTAAATGAGATTTATTGTAAATGTATGAATATCAAATACGATGGGTGGCTAACTTGGCGCGAATGTAAAGAGGCGGTAAATAATGCCTTTTGGAATCCAAAGGTTGTGTATGATACCGCGCTATATGGATTTACGGATAAGGACTTGTGGCGCGAAGATAGTGGGCGTAATTTTGAGCGGATTGACTGCATAAGGCATAGCGAACACGATATACACATAATGAAGTTAATCTTAAATCATCAGCTTGATGAAATGCAAGAGCTTAAGTGGAGCGAAAAGACATTCACGCGCAACTTTATGTATTTAGATTTAAAATTAAGGATACCATAATGAAAAAAGGAAATATTTTTAAGCGAATCTATCGGTGGTATCGGTGGAATATACGCTATGAATTGCCCGATTGGTGCGACTACTCGCCATATTTTTTTGTCTATGATTTGTGGCTAACGCTCACAGGCAGACAAAGAGGCGTGGAATATGTAGAGGCATATTTGGATAAACTCTCCTTAGCATTAACAAAAATCGCACTTTATGATGAATCTGATAGAATAAAGCGCGTAAGGCAGTGGGAATATGAAGTAAATGTCTATCTAAATAATATCCACTGCAAATGCAACAATCTAACGGCAGAAATAGGCAGTTTTCGCCAAAAAAGGCTTAGATTCAAGGACTATGTCTATGTGTTAGACTATTTGCGAATAATGGACGCAAAGAGTGAGCTAGAAAACGAAGGCTTAGAAAACGATTGGGAAAGCGTAAATTTAGATGGGTTAGATTACAAACAACAGCGCGACAAAATCCTAGCAATGCACAGCATAAAGCCCAAAAAGCTAAAGTTTAGAGAGTGGGAGGACAAAGAATTATATGACACGATTTATAATTTTTTAAAAGAAGAATTTATGGAAATGTCAAATGGATACTATGTCGGCTATGGAATGTTTGGCGATAATCCATACTATTTGAAATTGCTAAATGGCAAAAACGCACAAACAAAGGCGGAGAAAAATTAGCGATTCTTTGCAAAAGTTTTTGCTTCGTTTTGCTTTTGCAAAAAGTAGAGTCCCCATCAACACCATAAACCATAATCCACCAAGCGAGGTTATTTTGATTCGTTTTTTGGGACATCGATTCGCTAATTTTTTTAAATTCGCGTGATTTGGATACTTCGCTACACTGCGTTACGCTCAGTATGACGGGATTATTGTATTTTGGATTGCTTCGGCAAATCTACGATTCGCCTCGCAATGACGAATCCGCCACCCCGTCATTGCAAGATTCGGCAACGCGCCGAATCGTGGCAATTCAAACCCTTACAAATCCGCCTTTGCAAATTCCATATTTTCCACGCTGCTGGGCAATTCTACGATTTCATACGCGCCACTATCAGCTAGGATTTTTTGCGTTAGAAAATGATTTAGCTTGTGGCTTCCAGCAAAGCTCACATAAGTCCCAACTAATGGCATTCCAAGCACACTCATATCACCGATTGCGTCCAAAATCTTGTGGCGGACAAATTCCTCTTTGTAGCGCAAACCCTCTTTATTCAAAATCCCGCTTTCATCAAGCACAATGCAGTTTGAGAGATTGCCACCCTTTGC